>JAEEHM010000042.1 GCA_016280895.1 Bacillota bacterium | reverse complement strand
ATATTCAGGGAAATCTTTTTTAAATAATTTCACATTCTCATAATTAGTGCCACGAAAAGCATATATTGATTGATCATCGTCTCCAACTACGAAAAGATTTCTTGAATCAGCTGCAAGTAGTTTCACAATTTTATATTGAATTAAATTAGTATCTTGGAATTCATCAACAAGAATATATTTATAATAATATTGGTATTTTTCCAAAATATCTTTTTGAGTACTAAATAATTCATATGTTTTAAGAAGTAAATCTTCAAAATCAAGGCGATTTTCTTCCTTCATTATCTTTTCATATTCATTAAAGATTCTTTGTTCTTCAGGAAAATCACATTTCATTTGGAAACATTTGCAGGTATTAATAACCTTACGCATATGTTTGGCTGTAAATTTCTTTTTATCAATATTGCAATTTGCGATAGCTTCTGTAATTACCTTTAATTGATCTTCTTCATCAACAATTTCAAAATTGCGATCATAGCCAATAGCAACAATATCTCTTCTTAAAATCCTTGCACATAAGGAATGGAAGGTAGAGATTGTTAAAAACTGTGCATTTTCACCAACTAATTTATAAAGTCTTTCTCGCATTTCATTAGTTGCTTTATTAGTAAAAGTAATAGCTAAAATATTATTAGCCCCTATTCCCTTACTAACCATATTAGCAACACGATATGTAAGAGTGCGCGTTTTACCTGTACCAGCTCCCGCAAACACAATCACTGGACCATCAATTATTGATGCTGCTTCTATTTGTTTGTCATTTAAATATTCCTTTAAATTGATATCAATTTGTTTCATGTTTATTCCTTTAAAAAATTATTATGAATAAAATTCTTTAAAGGATAAACCTTTAAAGAATAATCTATTGAGGTTTAAATGATGATTTTAAGCTAACAGTTCTATTGAATACTAAGCATTCATCATTTGAATCTTTATCTACAGTATAATATCCATCACGAATAAATTGGAAGCTTTCTCCTTCTTTGTAATTACCATTTTCCACAAATCCATTTAATTTAGTCCATGAATTAGGATTAATGTTTTCAAGGAAGTTTTCACTATCAACTTCACCGATGATTAATGGTTCAAATTGATTGAATACTGCTTTTTTAGCAGTGCTTGCTTCCACAAAACCAATTGTGCCATTAGGCTTTCTTTCATTAAAGCCACTTCCTGACAATGTTTGTGGATCATAAGTACATAGTACTTCTTCAATTTCACCATTTGCGTCATATTTAACCTCATTTGCTTTTATGAAATAAGCATGCATTAATCTTACTTCAAGGCCTAAGGCTAAACGTTTGTATTTTCTATTAGGAGCTACTTCAGTAAAATCATCTCTTTCAATATATAAATGTTTAGAGAACGCAATCTTACGTTTTCCTAATTCTTCATTTTCTTGGTTATTTAAAGCATCAAGATACTCAATTTTACCATCTTCATAATTAGTAATAGTAATCTTAAGTGGCTTAGTAACTGCCATAATACGATTTACCTTTAATTTCAAATCTTCTCTAATGAAGTGGTCTAACATATCACCTTCAACTGTTGAATTAATTCTTGAAAGGCCAGTTGATAAAATGAATGCTTTTATAGCATCAGGTGTAACACCACGACGACGCAGTCCAACTAAGGTTGGCATACGAGGATCATCATAACCAATTACCTTGCCTGATTCAACTAATTGTCTTAAATAACGCTTTGACATAATTGTATTTGTGATGTTTAATCTACCAAATTCAATTTGACGTGGACGGTTTTTACCATCATATACGTTTTCTACAACCCAATCATATAATACACGGTGATTATCATATTCAAGTGAACAAAGAGAGTGTGTAACACCTTCAAATGCATCTTGAAGTGGATGAGCTAAGTCATACATTGGATAAATGCACCACTTAGTACCTTGGCGATGATGGGCAGTATAATTAATACGATAAAGAACTGGATCACGCATATTGATATTAGGACTTGCCATATCAATTTTAGCACGTAATACTTTTTCACCTTCTTTGTATTTACCAGCACGCATCTCTTCAAATAATTTCAAGTTTTCTTCTACACTACGATTACGATATGGTGAATCTTTACCAGGTTCAGTTAAAGTTCCACGATACTCTGCAATTTCGTTTTGGTTCAAATCACAAACATATGCAAGGCCTTTTTTAATTAGTTCTACTGCAAGTTCATATGTTTTTTCAAAATAGTCAGAACCAAAGAAAACATTCTTTGGATGATAGCCAAGCCATTCAATATCTTTTTGAATTGCGTCAACATATTCAGCACCCTCTTTTGATGGATTAGTATCATCAAAACGAAGGTTAGTATAACCACCAAAGGCTTTAGCTGATTCAAAGTCAGTAATTAAGGCTCTTGCATGGCCGATATGTAAGTAGGCATTTGGTTCAGGTGGGAATCTTGTAACAACTTCTTTTACCTTCCCTGCAGCAATATCATTTGCGATTTCTGTTTTTATAAAATTTGAATATTCTTCCATTTTATTTACCTTTCATATTCTACACTCAATTTTTCAAAAGTGTCGACCTTTCCTAATTTTTTATATAAATCTTTTATTGTTTGATCGCAATCTTCAATATATTTATCACTGAAACAATTGACAAACAACAATATTGTTTTTGTATCTTTTGTGATAGCAGTTCTTAAAGTATCAGATGTAGGACTACCAAATGGAGAAATATCATCAACATAAACAGGGATATTTTCCACATTTATCTTTCCTCTTCCAATACCTTCATAATCATCACTAGCCCTACCAATTCGGAAATGTACATCACCAACAATTTTATCATAGTCAAGTACAGCAACAGGTCTTTGAATCTTAATTGATAAGATATTGCCAATATCAACAGCATTGTTGATGTAATAAAGACCTAATTTTTTTATCAATCTTCTACATAAAGATTCACAAGCAAGACGATATCTTGATGGATCTTTTCCAAATTTCTTATATCCATCTCTACCTTCCTTGATAATCTCAGAATTGATTAATTCTTCTAAAGATACATTTTCATATTGTTTTTCTAATTCTTTAACTTCGCTAAATATATTATCATCACTTTCTTTAATATCAATATTAAATTTATATGCGATAACAGTATATTTAGGAATTAAATTTAGAATATCTTTGCCTACTTTTAGTTTCATATTTACCTGACTTATTTAATATATTTTTGAAATTCTGTATCCATTTGTTTGATTAAACGTACAATTTCATCAATCTTATTTGTTAGCTCTACATATGCACTAACATTTTGATTCTTAAGTAGTTCACTTGCTTGATTATTCAAATAATCTACTCGATTCTTTAAAGTATTGCTCTTAGCAGTGTTTACACGTAATAATTCATTGTTCTTATTAACATCAAGTCCCATCTTAATTCTTTCTTCAAGATTAACTAAACTCTTTTGATAAGCAACATATTTACGATAAGCACCACTTGCTTCAATCTTCATTGTCATATAAGTTCTAATGTCTTCAACATCTTCTTCCATTGTCTTTTTCGCACTAATGTAACGATCATACAACTTCCATAAGTTCTTATATTTAGTAGAAAATTCTAAAGCATTACTCTTTAATTCGTTTTCTTGTTCTTTAGCATCATTAATTGATTTATTTAAATCTTTTCTTTCTTTAATAATAGAATCAAATATTTCATCAATATTATTGAAATCAAGTAGATAATTATTAATAGCCTCATAAGTCTTTAATCTTTCATCATTATTGCTTGTATTAGCTTTTAATTTTCTACTTGCAGCCATATCTTCATTACGTTTTTCGTAAATAGTTTTAGTAGCCGCTTCATCTTCAATAACTTCATTATATTCAATCTTTATTTGATTTAATAATTCATCATAATGCTTTTCAGTTTCAACAGTTTTAATGTTTGTTAGATAATCTAATCTTTCTTGTTTACCAGCAAGTAATACTTTTACTTTCTTTCGATCTTCGGCAACAATTTTTTCATCATCAAAACTGTTTAATTGTTCTAATTGATCACTTAGATGTTGAATATCTTCTTCGATATGTCTTTGTTCTTCTACTATTACTGCTTTAGCCTCTTTAGCTTCACTTTCAATTTGTGACATCTTTTCTTCTAAGTTTTGCTTCAAAGCATCAAAGCTTACCAAACTAGAATTATAATTTTCATTAGTTTGTGTCTTACTAGTATTTTGAACATTCTTAAGTGAATCATTATATTTATTATCTCTAATGTTAACTAGAGTCTGGAATTCATTGGCAAGAAGTAATATTTTTTCTTCTCTAATAATCTTTGAAAGTGGATTATCATCAAATTTATCTTCATTACTTAGTTTGCTGATTTCATTAGCATAACCATTTGCCATTTCTTTACAATCATTATCATATGTTTCAATTAATTTATCTAAAGTATCAATGCTGTCATATTTATCAGCAAAATTCTTTTCTAAATTCTTAATATTATTTTCCATTTGACGATGATATGTAATCAACTTCTTCTTATATGCTTTTAAGATTTCTTCTTCAACTTCTTCACTTGAAATAATAGGAGCAGTTTTAATTTGACTATTTAATAATAAATCAATATCTCTAATTTGTTTGTAAAGAAGTCTAATCTTATTATAAATCAATGAATTAGTTTGATTAGAATCTGGTTCTTGACTTAATTCTTGTAATTCTTGTTCCTTTTCCGCTTTTATCTTACTTAATAATTCATTTCTCTTTTCAATTTCTGCTTGGAACAATTGATTAGAATCAAGATTGATTTTAATAGCATCTTCATAATATTTATTATAAATATCACGATTAATATCAACATTATTATTCTTGATATCATCAATAATCTTATTTAAAGATGATACTTGCTTACTCAAAGCAATATAGTAATAATTACTACTATATTTTTCCATCTTTTCATTTAATTTATTGAATTGATCTTTTAGATTATTTAAATCATTTGTTAATTTATCTTCAGATTCTTTATGTGCATCTCTTTCATTAGCAAGTAAATTACGATATTGATCTAATGAATTAACTAAAGTATTTTCTTGATTATTATCTTGTTTTAAAGATAAAATCTTAATATTATTTTCAAGTTCAAAGATTCTTGATTGTAATCTACTTTCATTGAATTTCGCAATTGATAATTTTTCATTATCAGAACTGATATTATTTAATTGATCTCTTAATCTTTCTAATTCGTTTTCTAATTCTTGTTCTTTTTGATTCTTAATATCTTTGAAATCTTCAAATTCACTTTGAAGTGATGCTAATTTAGCCTTGTAATTATCTAAATCAACTTCCTTATGAGCAAGAGTATCAACTAAATCATCAATACGTGCCTCAGATGTATGAATATCATCTAAGTATTGTTTGATTACTTCTTCAGTCTTTTTCTTTTCTTCCTTTAATTGATTATTCTCATAAGTTAATTTTTCAATTTCCGCTTTAGCATCATCTAATTGTTTTTGAATTTCCGCAAAATCATTTTCATTTTTGAAAATATCATCTTGTTTAGCACTAGATACAGCACGATATGCTTCATATTCTTCGCGATCTTGATTATATGCAGCAAGCTCTTTTTCAAATTCTTTTTCTTTTTCTTTAAAATCTTGTTCTTTTCTTAGATAATCATCCATCTTCTTATCGATGACTAATTGTTGAGTATCTAATATTTCTTGTTGTTCATTTAAGATTTCTTCTTGATCTTGAAGAGCCTTATATGCTATTTCTAATTCTTTCTCTAATTCTTCTTTTTCTTTCTTAACTTCTTCTAAATCTAAACTAGCTTGATCATATTCATTTTGAATCTCTCTTAATTCATCATAAACAGAAGCCTCAATTGCACTGTCTTCATTATCATGCAATTTCTTGAATTCTTGGAATTCTTCTTCCTTAGCATCAAGTGCTAGCGTCAATTCATTGATTTTATCATTTAAAGCAGGAATCTCATCAACCTTAGCTTGTAATTCCTTATTTTCATCATTAAGATGACTAATTTCAAACTCCTTACTATCTAATTCTTGAATTAATTCATCTACTCTTTGACTATCTTCAGGACTTAAACCAGACTTAAGATTATCAATTTCCTTATTCTTTAATTCTAATTCACTATTTAATTTTTCAATTTCATCATTTAGTTTTTCTAAAGTAGAAGCATCATTTACATCTTTTACTTCATAATTTCTAAATTCTTGACTTAAACCACTTGTAACATCAAGTAAGGTATTATTCTTTTCTTCAAGCTCATTTGCTTTTTTATTAGCTTCTTCTAATTCTTTACTTAATGCATCTTTTTCTGAAATAGTATTATTAAGTTTTTCATTTAATGTATCTATTTTAGCTTGTACTTTAGTTAGTTCTTTTTCCTTTGTGCTAATATCTTTTGATAATTGCTTATTTTCAGCCTTAGCTTGTTTTAATTCTTCTGATAATTGTTTGTTTTTATCATTTAACGCATTAATCTTTTCATTTTGTTTTTCTTTATTCAAATTAGCTTTTTCAAGCTTTTGATTAATATCATTAATTTCTTTTTCTCTTTCTTTAAATAAATCTTCTTTTGCTAAAAGTTCTTCTTTTTCTTTGTTTAATTGTTCAATCTTTTCATTTAAAGAAACAACAGCAGTCTTATTAGCTTCAAGTTCATTCTTAGCATCACTTAAAGAAGAATTGATATTTTCAACTTCCTTATCATTCTTTTCTTTTTCTTCTTTAGTCTTATTTAAAGCAGTACTCATTCCCTTAACATAATCTTCAAGCTTTGCTTTTTCTTCTTGTTCAGCTTTTAATTCTTTATTAAGTTCTTTTAAGTCCTTTTCTAAACCTTTTACTTTTTCTTCTAAAGCTTTTTGTTTTTCCAAATCACAAGCATTTAATTTAGCTTCTATTTCCTTAGTTAAAGCATTATTCTTTTTATCTATCAATTTAACATCTTGATATTTTAGCGCATATAGTGCTTTTAATTGTTTGTTAGAAAGAGCTAAATCTTTTTCTAATTTCTTCTTTTCTTCTTCTAATGCTTTTACTTTAGTATCATCCTCGCTAAAAGTAGGCTTTGTATCATCAAAGACACTATTAGCCTTTTTTAGTCTGTTCATCTTAGAACGCATATTATCATTTT
>JAEEHM010000041.1 GCA_016280895.1 Bacillota bacterium | reverse complement strand
TGAATGGATATTCATGTCCAGATGGGAAGCCATATAATACTGGTATGTCTAGGTCTTTTAATTCTCTTTTAAGCATGGTCTCAATTGCAGTTTTATCACTATCACTAGTAAAATAGCCTAAAACTATACCTTTACATTCTCTAAAAACATTAAATAGTCTTAGCTTAGTCATCATTCTATCTACAGAATATGTAGCCTCACCAGTATCTTCTAAGAAGATGATTTTATCTTTACAATCTGGAAGATATTCAGATCCTAATAAATGTACAAATAATGATAAATTACCACCTATTAAAGTACCTCTTACGGTATCATTGCATGATGAAATATATTTTCCATATTTAAATTCTCTATTTGCGTTATTATGAAGTAATAATTCTTCAATATCTGTTTTTGTAGTATTATCTAAGCTTGATTTAGCTAAAGTTAAACCCATAAAGCCTTGATATGAAATAATACCACTCCTATAATAAAAAGCATTAATTAAAGCAGTAATATCAGAGTATCCAGTAAAAAATTTAGGATTTTCTCTAATTAGATCATAATCAAGAAGTTCAAGTGTTCTACTAGAGCCATATCCTCCTCTAATACAAATTATTCCTTTTACTTCTTTATCAGCAAATGCGTCATTGATTTCAGCAGCTCTAGCTTCATCTGATAAAGCCAAATAAGGAACAGAATAATTCTTACCATTTATTACTGAATCATATATTTTTACCTTGTATCCATAAGATTCAAGCTTAGCTTTCGCATTTAAATAAGTTGAGTCAGCACTATTAGGACTAGCTGGCGCAATTAACGCAATTGTATCTCCTTTTTGTAATTTTGGTATTTTCTTAATTTCTAATTTTTCTATCATATCTTCCTCACAATATCCACATAATTTACATGTTCTTTTTCTTAATCCTTCTTTATCAACCCTTGCATTTTCAATAATTACGTATTCATCAAATTCATGAAGACATTCTTTATTTTCTTCTTCTTTCACTTTTTCTTGCTTATAGCCACATATTGTGCAAGTTCTTACATATTTTGAAGTACTTTCATTATATATATAGCTAGTAAAAGAATGTTCTTCGAGTTCACTATAGACACTATGTCCACAGGTTGCTTCATAAAAATGATAATTATCATTATATGACCAAGTAGACGCAAATGTGTGAATATGTATATTTTCTTCTTTTGAGGCACATCCAAAAAAGAACATTCCTGTAATAATTATAAAAATAATCATTAATACCTTTTTCATATAATAAAAACTCCTTTTTTAAATCTATCTAACTATTATTATATCATAAGTATAAAAATAATAGTAGAAAAAATAGATGAAAAGGAGTTTTATAACTAATAAGTTATTATTCTTTTAGATATCAATCTTATCATAGCATCGATAATACACACAAAGATTACTATTACTACAAGCCATGCTAATAATACATCAAAATCCATAGTATATTTGATGTTATATACGACTTCTCCAATAGATCCTTCTATATTACATAAATATTCTGCCATTATCATTGTTTTAATACCAAGGCCAAATGATTGTAATATCGACATTACAATGTATGGTATACAAATAGGAATAAAACCAGAAAAGAACTTTCTAAATAATGGAATTGGAAGTAATTGTAGATCATCTTTGATTGATTTATCAACACGGTCAATTGAAGTTAAAAAGCCTTCAAGCACAATTGGAAAAATCACAAAAAAGCACATAACATATGGTGCATTCTTATTACCAATCGCAAGAAATAAATAAATCGCAATGATCGCAAATGGAGCAGCTTTTAAAATATTAATAAGTGGATAAAAGAAATATGAAATAGATGGAAATTTATAATATGCGAAGCCTAAAATACTAGAAAGTAATACAGATGTTAATATTATAAGTATCACTCTTAAAATAGTTTTTAAGATTCTTAAATATGAATCACCATTTATAAAAATATTCCCTACTTGCTTAAAAATATTTAAAACATTTGGATATACTAATTCATCTTGTTTTAAAGATGCAAATATTTGATAAAGTGCTAAGATTATTAAAACGCCTAAGAAGAAATATCCACTTTTCTTAAGCAAAGAAGCCTTCACTAGGGACTTTTCCTCCTACTTGTTTAGAAAATCCTAAATCAATCATTTTTTGAATATAGAATTCAACTGCTTCCTTTTCATCATCCATTAATTTATAGTGACAATTAGGAATAGATTGTACTAATACTTCTTCTGTTAATGTCGCAAAGGATTCATGGATACTAACAGCATTTTTAGCACACTCACTTGGATTAGCAATAGCATTATTAACACTTGCTACCATCTTATTTAAGGCGTTTTTCACACTTTTGTTTTCTAACTTATCTTTTAACACAAAGATTGCTGCTTGTGGATAAGATTCACTTCCGGAAATCTTCTTCCATTCTTCTTGTAAATCAATTACATTTAAGCCAAGCTTTGATTTAATCTTAGTTAAAGCAGGTTCAGCAGAAATAATATATTCAGCCTTACCACTTGCAAGCATTGTGTTTGCTGTTGCAACATCATCAACATATTCAAGAGTCACATTAAGGTCTGTATAATTTTGCATGATTGCTTTAAAAACAATATCAGGAGTTGAATTTTGACCAAATACAACTAAAGTTTTTTCATTTAAATCATTTATAGATTTTAGTTCATTCTTACTTGCAAGATATAAATTACCCCATACAAATGTTTTATATAGAACATATGCTTCATAATTATTGTACATCATCGCACCTAAATTAACAGGAGCAACAATAATATCCTTATCCTTATTGATAAATGCACTCTTAAGTAAATCAGCACCAGCTACTAAACTAACATCAGCACTATCAGCATCTTTTGCTTCTTTAACATAATTTGCAAGTGCAAGGGAAGGAGTACCTGTTGGCATAATCACACTAATCTTTTCTAATACTTCCTCATCTTCTTTTTCTTTATCTTTTTTACAAGCACTAATTGTAAATAAAGATAAAACTAATAATAATACTAAAATAATTTTTTTCATAAAAATACCTCACTTTTATATTGCATTATTATTATATCAAATGTATAATATAATTGTGGTAACAAATGTTACAAAAGGAGCTAATTATGAATTTAGAAAATCTTGATTTATCATTACTACAAACATATGGATTTGAGGAAGAATATCGAAATGGCGAAGTAATATTTAATGAAGGTGATGAATGTAAAAACCTTGGTATCATTTTAGAAGGTGAAGCTAAGATTATCACTTACACTTATCAAGATAAGGAGGAAGTCATCACTAATTTATATAAAGGCGATTTATTTGGCCAATTTGTGTTATTTTCTAAACATAATAATTATGTTGGAACTTGTATTGCTCTAAGAAAAACAAAAATCATTTTTTTAACTAAATCAAATTTCCTAAAAATTACAAGATCTGACGATAAATTCTTACTTAATTATCTAGAAGAAATATCCGAAATCTCCTATAATTTAAAACAGCAAGCAAAACTATTTGCACATAAAAATATCAGAGATCGAATAATGTTTTATATTAAAATATATAATGAATATGGAATTGTAAAATATAAATCAATTACTGACTTATCTAATATTTTAAATATTCCAAGGCCTTCTCTTTCTAGAGAATTAATAAAGATGCAAAATGAAGGTATTATTTCTTATACTAGTCATTATATAAGATATGAAAATAGACGATAAATATAATAAAGGATTAAGTTTATACTTAATCTTTTTCTATTTCATTTAATCTCTTTTCTAAGTATGCAGGTAATTCTTCAATCAGTTTATATTTAGAAATGCCTAATTTCATATATGTATTTTTTAAAGTAGTTTCAGCTACAAATTTATCAGCATCTTTACATAATATTAATCCTATTGTATTATTATCTAAATCTGTTTTTTCTAATGCATCAACTGCATTAACATAAAATATTAATTGACCAAGGTGTTCCGGCTTGAATTTAGTAAGTTTTACTTCTATTACTACATATGCATGTATTTTAACATGATACATCAAAAGGTCAATATAGAATTCTTCATTAGATGGAGTTACAAGTTTATATTCTTTACCAACAAGAGAAAAACCAGGACCTAATTCTTGCAAAAAATTAATGATATTATCAATCATTTGATTCTTTAAATCTTTTTCTGTTTTTATCTTTTCTTTATCTAAAAAATCAAATACATATGTTTCTTTAAATAATTCATTAGTTAAATCATCTGATTTAGTAACATCTGTAGTTGATGTTTCTATTAATGATCTTTCATAAGCTTTAAGTTCTATTTGATTAAGTACCATTGATCTAGACCAAGCATTTTTATGTGTTTCATTAATATAGAAAATCATTTCTTCATGAGATTTAGATTTAGGAATAATAACAGTTACTAAAGTGCCCCAAGGAATTTGGCCAACAGCTTGTTGGCTAATTTCTTCAAATGTAAATTCGTTCGCGAATTGAGACATATATTTAAGGTTTTGATAACTATATCCTTTGCCATAATCTTTTAGATCATTAGCTAAATTTTGGATATATTTAGATCCCCAAGTTTTTCTTTCATTGATGATAGTACCTATTTTATAATAAGTCATAATCATAGCACTATTTACAACAATCATAGCCTTGTTTTGATTAACTCTAATAGTTTCTTTAATCTTTTGTAAATCATTAAAATAATCCTTTTTTAAAAATTGATTAGTTTCTTCTTTTTTCATATTCATTTCCTCCTTTTTTATGAAAAAGAAAACTCCACTGCAATTTATGCAATGGAGTTATTTTTTAAAATATTAAGTTGTAATTTAAGTATTGTTTTTGTTTTCATATATATCACAACTTTCTATGTCTAATTATATCATATCTATATAGATAATACTAGTTAAATAATACAAATCTAATTATAATTACAAATTATTCTTCTTCATTTATATATTTAAACTGTGGAAGTCTGATTATAACTTCATTTGCAATCAGTAACATTACAAGTGTAATAATTGAACCCATTGATACATCGCTTAGGAAATGGGCACCAACTAGCATTCTTACGAAACATACAAGAAGTAGCCACGCAAAACCTGCATAAAATAAAGGAAGTTGTAATTTCTTATATTTCTTATTTAATAATGGTAAGAAATTAATAACTAAAATAAACACTGCAGCTGTTGCACAATGTCCAGATGGGAAAGATTTAAAATCTTCTTTCGAAACATTATAAAGTTCCATCCATTCCTTATAATCCTTACAAGGTTCATACCACTTGTAGAATTTAACATATTCAGGTTTGATAGCTAAATCAATGTATCCTTGCAACATTCTAAATCTTGGACGATGGAAGATATGTTTAATTAGAGTTGTACCTGCAATTAAAGACATAAAAATAGCAGCACATAGTATCACAATAAGTAAGAAAAGTTTAGGATTATCTGTATTTTTTTCTAATCTAAAGCCTAAATACGCAAAACCTGCCATTGTGATAAATGCAACAATGTATCCTATCCACATCTTATCTTCAACATCAAAACCATTTTTACCAAAGAATTCTTTTCCCCAGTAATAAGTGCCAAATAACACAAAGACTATACATCCACCAAAAAGAATGATAGAAAATAATATTGAAGGTTTTCTATGAAGAACAATTCCCACAAACATACCTCCAAATATACCAAACATCATATATCCAGGAAGCATTCCTAAAATAGATGTAACAAGACCAAATGTGTTTTTATTAGAAAACAAAGCGGCATCTAAATCATAATCTATGAATGTTCCTATAATAAATGTAATTATAAATACTGATAAAAGTATTATAATATGCAATCTCATTTTTTTCATATTTTCACCTCTTCTATATACTATTATTATAGTTTATTTTAGGTCTTTTGTAAACCTTTATTTTACTTACAAATAAAAAGGTTCTTGTATATACAAGAACCTTAATATTCAAATTTTATTTTAAAACATGTTTTTGTTCAGGGAATCTTACTCTTCCAACATATGTAGTATGTAATAATTCATGTGCTAAATGAGAATTAGGTTCACCTAAGAACTTTTCATATAATTCTTTGATTTGTGGGTTGTTATGAGATTGTCTAATTGCTTGACGGTCATCTTCTGAATAAAGTGCATTTGCACGTTTTTGACGATAAGTCTC
>JAEEHM010000040.1 GCA_016280895.1 Bacillota bacterium | reverse complement strand
TTGGTACCTCAAACATTTGTCTTGGTAATAATTCCTTTAATTTTTCAGTGATTGCTTTTCCTCTAGCATGAGCACTTTCTTTGTGTAAGATGATGCTTAAAGCATCGACCTTTTCACCATTTAATAAAATATCCATTTTTACAAGATTGCTACGCTTATATGATGATAATTCATAATCAAAGCTTGCATAGCCCTTTGTATTGGATTTTAGACGATCAAAGAAATCAAATACAACTTCAGATAATGGAATATCATAATATAAGGTAACACGTTTTTCATCTAAATATTCCATATTGATGAATTGACCACGCTTATATTGACATATTTCCATTACAGCACCTACATATTCATTTGGAAGCATGATAGTTGCTTTTACATAAGGCTCTTCAATATATTTGATGTATGTTGCATCTGGTAAATCATTTGGATTATCAATTTCTAGCATAGTTCCATCAGTTAAATAAACATGATATGATACTGATGGTGCAGTTGCAATCAAATTAATGCCAAATTCTCTGTCAATTCGCTCCTCAATTACATCCATATGTAATAAGCCTAAGAAACCTACACGGAAACCAAAGCCTAAGGCTTGTGAAGTTTCTGGAGTATATACAAGTGATGCATCATTCAATTTTAATTTATCTAAGGCTTCTTTTAAATCTTCATAATCGTTAGAATCAATTGGGAATAAGCCACAATATACCATTGGATTTAATTTCTTATATCCAGGTAAGGCACAATTGCAAGGATTTTCCGCAAAAGTCACTGTATCACCGACAGATACATCCTTAATATCCTTAATTGCTGCGGTAAAATAGCCAACATCACCACTAGATAAGAAATTTCTTCTTTGTTCCTTAGGAGTGTGAACACCAACTTCTACTACTTCATATGTAGCATCAGATGCCATAAATTTAATTTTATCACCTGGTTTTATTATTCCATTTACCACTCTAATTAAAGGTACAATGCCACGATATTGGTCATAAAAGCTATCAAAAATTAATGCTTGTAAAGGTGCATCAATATCACCCTTTGGGGAAGGCACTTTTTCTACAATCTGTTCTAAAATTTCATTTACTCCAAGACCAGATTTAGCACTACATTCAATAGCATCATCACAATCTAGACCAATTACTCTTTCAATTTCTTCTTTTACGCCCTTAGGATCAGCTGAAGGTAAATCAATTTTATTGATTACAGGTAAGATTTCTAAATCATTGTCTAAAGCTAAATACACATTAGCAAGTGTTTGTGCCTCAATTCCTTGGGTAGAATCAACAACAAGTAAAGCACCTTCACAGGCTGCTAGACTTCTTGACACCTCATAGGTAAAATCGACATGTCCGGGTGTATCAATTAAATGGAAGGTATAATCTTGTCCATTTTTAGCATGATACATCAGTTCAACTGCATTTAATTTGATGGTAATTCCTCTTTCTCTTTCAATTGGATTATCATCTAATAATTGTTCTTTCATTTCTCTTGATTGAACTGTATCAGTATGTTCTAAGATACGATCGGCAAGAGTTGATTTTCCATGATCAATATGCGCAATTATTGAGAAATTTCGAATATTTTTTTGTCTTTCTAATAATTTTTTCTTATCAATTTCATTCATAATATTATTATCTTTCTTTATTAATTATTATTTTAACATAAACTTCCAATTTATTCAAGAATAATTCTTTTTATATATTCTATCTATTTTAATTTATTTATGGTATAATAATATTAAGTGAATTATTAACAATGTGAGGAATATTTATGACTATTAATTATCCAAATGGCAGTCAACATCAAGTCACAAAAAAAGAAAGTGCTGCAAGAGGAATGTTGTTCGAACATGAATTAAATGATTCAAATAAATATTATTTAATTCAAGATCGAGCAGTAATTTATAAAAAACCAACACCAATTCAAATAGTGAAGGTTGAATATCCAAAGCGTGCTAAAGCTAAAATTGTGGAAGCATATTATCAAGCACCATCAACTACCGATTATAATGGCATTTATAAGGGTAGATACATTGATTATGAAGCCAAACAAAATAATGCAGCCAGTTTCAATTATGAACTTATTTCGAAACATCAGGTTGACCATTTAAATAAGGTCGATAAACATGGTGGAATTGCGTTTGTAATCATTTATTTTAAAAAAATTGATAAGGTATATTTAATCGATATTAAATATTTTTCTAAATTCTATTATGATGCATATAATGGCGGCAAGAAAAAAAGCTTAAAAGCAAGTGAAATTGTTGATGCATATCATGGTCATGAAGCAAAAATCGGCTATGCACCTCGTATTAATTATTTAGATGCTGTCGATGAAATGTACTTTAAAAAATAAGCAAGTTCAAACTTGCTTATTTTTATTTAACGTTCTCTTTTATTTTTAATTGCTTCTTCATCTTTTTGATAAACAGTAACTTCTTCTTTGTTTTCTTCTTCTAATTCATCATTAATGTCATTATTATTGTCATCTAAAGCTAAATACATTACAGGATGTAATGCAACAGCAACTACGATACAAATAATAGTTGAAATTCCCATATAAGGAAGATTATAAATGATAAATGAATATACCCAAGGTAAGGCTTTTGCGGAAACTGACCAATCATATCCTTCAGGAATGTATGCATATTCTGCGAAGAATAAAACTCCTGATAAGCCATGGAACACATATCTTAAAAAGCATAAACCAAATATTATTAAGCACATCTTCCAAATAGTTTTTGCTGAATTTCTTAAGAAATTTAGTCCACTTAGGCCTAAAACACCAAAGGCAAATAAATAATCAAAGAAAATTGAGCCAACATGCCATACAAAACCATCAAGCATAAAATTGATAATAGCGTATAAAATAGCACCAGTAAGGCCAAATTTTAAACCTCTTCTAAAGCCAATAATAATGATTGGAAGCATACATAAAGAAATATGTCCACCTTGTGGCATATTAAATACTGGAACTAATTTAAATAAAATGTCTAAGACAACTGCAAGTGCTACAAGTATTCCTGTTTCCACAATACTTTTAATTAAATTTGTTTTTGTCATATTAATTTCTCCTTTTAAAAAATTAATAAAAATATTTAAAAAATGCACATTAAAGGTAATGTGCATTATAATTATATGGATTTTTAATTTATAAAAATGAATATAATTCCTACGCTAGAATTACCTAGATCAGGTCCGCGGGTCGAATAACTTCCTCTCAGCTATAATAAGTAGCTCCCCGTATAAATATTTTTATATGTATATATTTTATCACAAAATTAATTATTTGTAAAAGAAATATTAAATGATAATGTTTTCTTTTTTATTTAGTAATTTCATTTCATTCTTTTTATTAAAATAATATGTTTCAACTACAGCATATTCAAATTCATCATTATAACATTGATATTTTATAATCTTCACAATTCTTTTGGAATTATCATCAATATTAGTATCAAAGGTAATCTTATCAACCATTGTACCATTAATATAATAATTTTCTTCTTCTGTTTTTATTATATCATTTCCACAAAGTGGACACTTTTCAGCAAATGAGGCCAAAATTTCCTTGTATTTGCGATTATAGATAAAATAGATAATTGTAGAAATTATTGTTGAAGACGCAAATATAATGATAAATACAAGGTCTTTTGCGATAATTGAAGGAATTATTAAAATTAATGATATTAAACTTAAATGAAAAGTTACTCGATTAATTTTTTTATATTTATAATATTTATCTTTCATATTCATTAATCCCACCACTTAATTGGACTTTCACCTTGTTTGATTAGAAAATCGTTGCATTTAGAGAAAGGCTTAGAACCAAAGAAACCATTGTATGCTGAAAGTGGCGATGGATGGGCAGATGTTATAATAAAATGATGCTTATCAATTAAGTTCATCTTTGATTTCGCAAAGCCACCCCATAAAATATACACAATGCTTTCTTCTTTCTTATTTAATTCTCTTATAACATTATCAGTGAATACCTGCCAGCCAATATCTTTGTGACTATTAGCCATATGACATTTACATGTTAGACTTGCATTTAATAATAATACACCTTGACTAGCCCAATCGGAAAGATTAGGATTAGTTCTTATATGATGCGTATCATCATATATTTCTTTAAAGATGTTTTTAAGACTTGGTGGTGCTTGATTATTTAAAACAGAAAATGCAAGTCCATGAGCTTGGCCTTCTTCATGATAAGGATCTTGACCAATAATTACTACTTTAACCTTATCATATGGAGTCATTTTAAAGGCATTAAATATCTCATTTGGATGAGGATAATAATTTTCATGCTTTAAATATTCTATAATCTTCTTAAAATACTCTTTTTTCATTTCTTCTTTAATGAATTTATCCCAAGTCATAATAACCTCCATAAAAAATAGTTAGGATATACCTAACTATTCTTTTTTAAGAATTCATTATACCAATGCATAACTGCATTTTTATTAAATGGATCCTCTTTCTTTTCGATTTTTTCTAATAATATTTTCATATTTTTATCAATAATATGCTTAATATTATCTGAATAATGTAGATATTTTATATTAAAATCATATTCATCACGATCTAATTCTTTTGTGATACCATCAGGGAATACCTTAATATCTAAATCATAATCAATATATTTAATACCCTCCATATCAACTACATAAGGCGAACTTAAGTTGCAATAATAATAAATGCTTTCTTGCCTAATCATACAAATGACATTAAACCAGTATTTTTTAAAGAAATAACAAACAGCTGGTTCACGAGTTTTCCATTTTCTCCCATCTCCATCTATAACATCTACTTCATTGTTAATTAGGATCAAAAGCTCTTTATCTTCATATATTTTATCAACATTTCGCCAAACTCGATGTAATTCACCATCATGTTTATAGCTGATAATATCAATATGCTGTAAAGCTTCGATCTCCTTCATGGTTTTATTATATCAAATATAAACTCTTTTTAAAACATTTTTTTAAAAATATTATTTATAATATTTTTTTATCTTGTGCTATGACCTTCACCAGAAGTTGAAGATGAAATATCAAATTCTACAGCCTCACCTGTAAAGATAGGATATTCTGGAGTACCATAACCAGTAATTCTTGCATTCATTGGATCATAAGATCTTTGATGGCACATATCGGAAGTATTACCCTCAATTGTGTAAACTGTGCCATTTTTATATGTAACAACAATACCAGTATGGCTTGCACCATTGCTTAAGAAGAAAATGATATCGCCTGTCTTTGGTGTATAAGATTCTTTATATTTAAATAAGCCTCTTGTTTCAAACCATTGACGACCAGCAGCACATGATGCATACAGAGGGATGATAGTTCTTGGAATGTTTGCTTGATGGCTACACCAAGATACAAACATTGCACACCATGCTCCATGAGCAAAGCTATTATCTGATACTTGTTCTGAATACCATACACCATATTTAGTGTAATTATTAGAACCTTCTACATAACCTTCTTCTTTTAACGCAATTGATACAAGTAAAGATGCATAATCAACATTGATTGATCCTTTAACCTTAAATTCATATCTTGATACCTCTGATCCATTTAAGTAAGCAACTACAATTGCATCACCTTCTGCTACTGGTTTTAATTCACCATTTGCAGATACTGTTAAAACTGTAGGATTTTGTGATTGATATGTGATGCTTTCAACATCAGATATAATTTTAGAATTTGTGTCGATATGTAAGACATTATTAGCATAAATACGATTAATTTCAAATTCATTTAAATTTATACTTGTTTTAAGGTCTGTATTTGTAGATTTAGAAGATAAATCGATTACAGAGCCAGTTTCATTTAAATAAAGATTATTTTTTGCATTAATAAAGCCTTCATTTAAAGTTTTGGTGTTTTTATTAGAATTAACTTCTTTAAATGATTCAAATAAATAATCAATATTATCTTTAACAACTACCTTATTATAATTTACATAAACATCTAAATTGTTGAAATATGTTTCTGATTGTTCATTATCAACTCTAACTAAACTTGCACAATATTTAAATTCATTGTATCTAGCAACAACTGATGTTGTACCACCATTATATCCACAGATACTAATAGCACCATAAGGATTATCAAAAATATTTCTATTATTATTACCGATATTATCAAATTTATTATCGAATATTGAAATTAATTGTTCATAAGAAATAACCTTAGAACCAAATGATGGGAAATATATAGCATTATAGCCACCATTCATGAAAACATTATTTCTAATTAACCATTGACAAGAACCTAATGCTTCATTAAGATTTGATTTAATTGCATCTAACGCAAAATCCACAAAATAATTACCTGTAATCTTTAAATTCAAAACATAAGATAAGGTAATACAAGTGACATTAGAATTAAAAAATGCGTTATTTCTAATATTAACATTATTAGATGGATTATTATTGCTTTTAAAGAAAATCAATGATTGTGAATTAATCTTTGACCAATCAGCAGATAAACTAGATTCTTCAAATTTATTATTTTCTATTAATAAATTGTTGTTATGTCCATAAATACTGATAAAGCCTTCACCTTTAAAAGTTAATCCACTAATTTCAATATCATTCAAATCATTATTAACAACTAAGGTACCAGTAATAATTGCATCATTTATTATTAGACTAGATGAAGATAAATCAGCAAACAATCCCTTAGATGGTCCGATTAATTTGACACCATTTTTAGAAATGATGAAATCTTCATCATAAGTACCTTCAAGTACATAAATACTACCATTTTCATCAATATATTTGCAGGCATCCTTTAATGATTTTAAATAAGTGTAATTATAATAATAATCTTTATTGTTGTAAGTTATTTTTTCACCATCTTGATATTCATCTTTTTCATTATTAGAAACAACTAAAGATGAAAAATCAAAGGCACCAACAACAAATGTTTGTGTATAGCCATTTTCTGATGTGATTGTAATATTTGTTTGGCCTATTGCGTTTAATGTAACTTTACCATCTTGATCAACACTTGCAATATTTGTATCACTTGATGTAAAGGATAATTCTTCATCCATACCTCTTGGATATTGAGTGTATTTTAAATCTAATACATCACCAACATGACCCATTGTATAGCCATTAACTTTAATATTATTTAAAGTCATCTTAGTGATTGTGATTTCAATAGATGATTTTAATGATGGATCAGCCTCTAGAGTAACTGTTATAGTGGCAACTCCTTCTTTTACACCACTTACAAAACCAAATTCATCAACGAACGCAATTCTTTCATCACTAGATTCATATAAATAATTGCCGAGCTTTGAAGATGTCACTGTTAGATATAATTCTTCACCAGCAGCAATTGTTGTTTTATCTGTTGTTATTTTAATCCAATCTTTTTCTTGGTCAGCATTATTACATCCAAACAAGAAAATAATAAAAAATATAAATAAAAGAAGTTTTAATTTATTCATATAATTCCTCTAATTATTACTGAAAAGTATTTGCAATTGCTGCATTTAATTGATCTTGTAATGATCCCACAGCTTCAATCCATGTAGCTGCTCCTGTACCTAACACATACTTTCTTAAGTTGATATCGAATTCAGAACCGGATGTGTAGCAAACTGTATTAGAGTTAGATGTCATTGGATCATAGAATGCATATGTTTCTAATTTTGAGGATACAAGCATAAAAGCATCAATTGAAGCTTGTGATGAAAACTTTGATGCATCAATTAAGTACTGAGCATTAGGATCATATTCATCACTTTCTTTATAATACTTATCTATTCTTTGCCAGTAAGTACAAATAGCACGATAAATGTTTTCAGTTGCACAGTCTTCGCCATAGCCCTTGTAGTATTTGTCTCTAAATGAAGCCATTACCCAGCATTCTTTTGTTGTAGTACCAATATAAATATTATTATTGTTCTCCAAACCATTTGGAGCAGGGAATGGAACATAGCCATATTTTGTTGCATCACCATCTCCCCACATATTAGTATCCCAGCGGCCTGAATTTGAACCAATAAACCATAGATCACCAGTATTAAACAATGATTTTCCATTATTCCATGATACAACACCTTGGTCTACTGAAAATTTTCCATCAAATGCGCCATAATCATATATTTCTTTTAGTGCGTTAGCAGCAGCAATGCAATCTTCATTTGTGATATGGACTTGCATTTTAGCAACATCAGCAACACCTTCGCCATTTCTATCTACCATACCTACGAAATAGTATGTTGGCCATCCTGAACATACATAGTATCCAGCATCAGCTCCATATATTGAATTTAATGCGTCTTGACATTTCTTACAATATGTTACAAAATTTGAATAATTCCATTCTTCATCTAAGAACATTTGTGCAGGTTCTTTAATTGTAGGATCTTTTTGATTTATTACTTTCCATAGATTTACATTATAACCTAAAATATTGTATATGCTTTTTTCTTGATTATCTACTGCATATAATTTATTTTGATATGAACCTGCAAGTTTCGCAAAGATTGACATATAATCATTACCATATTTATTATACCAAGTACTTACATCTACAATTGCGTTTTTATTTGATAATGATGGTATTTGAGAATTTGGAATGATATAGAAATCATAATCTGGGGATTCGATTTTTGCTTGAGTTTCAATATAAGTCCATCTCGATGGACCCCAGGCAGCATCAGAAGGGTATTCAATAACTTCAATATGACAATTGAAATCCTCTTCTACAGACATCCAAGCTTCTTGTCTTGTCACTCTATCAGCACCATCATAGTATCCATATTTTGCTCTTGTTTCAATAGGTAAGAATGGATTTATTTCACCCAATTTGCTTTTGGCCTGAGCAATCTTAATAGTATATCCACCTAAATCAGGATAAAACACAACTTCTTCACTAGTTATTTGAAAACTCTTCGTAGCAGTTCTTGTGTCAACTGAATCACTGACTTCAATAGTTACTTTTACGATTCCCTGATAATTACCAGCAGTTAATACCCCATTTTCATCAATTGTTGCAAAAGCATTATTAACTGACCATTTAATACTTGTAATACTAGCATCGGTAGGATTTACTACATAATATAGTTGTAAACTATGTCCTGTTTGTACCTTTGACAAATTGTTTTCACTTTTAATGTACAAGGAACTAATCCTTACTATATTTATTTCTCTCCAATAACCTGTAATAGTCTCATCATATGCAGGCATTGTGCTTGGAATTTCACTATCAAAATTCACAAATTCATATTTTGATGAATCATATTCTTGTGCAGGCAAATCAATTGTTTCATTATATTCAAATTCTAATTCTAAATCCCTATCAGGATAATAATTAATAATTTTTAATGTGTATTTATTAATTTTCCAGCTAGCTTTTAAAGTAATGTCTTTAGATACTATATAACCATTAAAACTCCATTTTTCGTCATCAGCATACCAACCATCAAATGAATATCCTTCTTTTACCGGATCATTTGGTTTTACAATACTGCTTCCTTTTTCTACTTCTTGGCTTTCTACTTCGCTTCCGCCATTGGAATCAAATGTTACTGTAAACAATTCTTTTTCTTCTTCTGTTTTTTTACATCCAAATAAGAATAAACAAGCTAATATAGTTATAATAAATAAAAATCTTTTCATATGATACTCCTATCTTTATTATATTTTACCATATTTTTTAAATAATCTCAAATCATTTAAATTTTATTAACCAACAACAAAAGAATCTATTTCAATAAAGATATAGATTCTTATTTTTATTCAATCTTTTTAGCAGCAATTTGTGCTCTGTATATATTAGCATAAACGCCATTTTGAGAAAGTAATTCTTTATGAGTACCTTCTTCTACCTTTAGACCATGATCTAACACAATGATTTTATCTGCATTATAGATTGTAGATAGCCTGTGTGCAATTACAATCACTGTTCTATTTTTACATACTTCTTTTAATGCTGATTTAATCATTTCTTCAGTTTCAGTGTCAATATGGCTTGTAGCCTCATCCATAATTAATATTGATGGGTTGTGAACTAAAGCACGAGCTAGGGAGATGATTTGTTTCTCACCAGAAGATAAATTAATACCAGATCTTGATATATCTTGATGAATTCCTTTTTCAAATTTACTGATTAGTTTATTAGCTCCTAAAGAATCTAATACTTTAATTATTTCTTCATCACTGACATCTTTTCCAAATCTAATATTAGATGCAATATCCCCCTTGAACATTACTGGTTCTTGTAACACGATACCAATATTAGACCTATATGTTCTTTTAGGATGTGTATTAATATCTACACCATCGACATAGATTTTACCTGATATTTCATCATTTAAATCATAGAATCTTAATAATAAATTCATTAAAGTTGATTTACCAGAACCAGTATGACCAACAAGACCAACCATTTGTCCTGCTTTAATATCAAAAGATACACCTTTTAATACATATTCTTTATTTACATACGCAAACCACACATTATCGAATTTAACATCACCATTGTATTTAGGTAAATCTTCTGATTCTTCGCCTTCACTTTTACCTTCGATGATTTTATGAATTCTGTCTAATTGTACTTGCGAATGTTCAAACTCACCAATTTGGTTAAATACTATGCCAATTGGATCAATTATCTTAAGTAAATATTCATTATATGCATAAATCAAACCAGCTGAAATTGTGATACTTGCAAAGCTTAAATTTTGAAGTCCAAAATATACAACAATCAATGTTGTAATGACACTTCTTAAGAAATTGATCATATTCCAACCTAAGGTAATATGTAATTTAACTTCTTTTAATTGTTCATTCTTGAAATTCATATTGATATCATTGAATTCATTGATTGTTTGTTTTTTGAAATTAAATACTTGCAAGATATTAATTCCATTAATGATTTCATTGATTTTTGCAGTTAATAAACTTCGAAGTTCATTTACTTTTTCCGCAATTTTCTTTAAATATTTCAAGAAGAATTTGATCCAAATATAAGCTAAAGGATAAAGTATAAATGACAACAATGCAAGTTTATAATCCAATATGAACATTCCTACATAAGCTAAAATAAATGAAAGTGTAGCACTAACTATCGTATTTGATAATTGATTGTACATGATGATGAAACCATTGACATCATTAGTAATTCTTGATGCCATTTTACCAGCAGGTTCTTCTTCAAAATACGAGATTGGTAAAGTTTCAATATGTTTCATGGCCTCAGTTCTACCACCACGTGCTAATATTGTCATTACTTTCGCATTTGTGATTCTATGTAAGTACGCAAAGATTATTACTAATACTGATTTAATAAATAATAAAATGATAAATAAATATAAGGTCTTTAAGAAAGGCCTATAGAAAGATTTGACCTCTTCCTTATTTAATCTTTCTACATCGTAAGTTTTTACCTCATCTTTATTAGAAATAGTAAGAACATCATCTTTTATTTCTTTTTTACCTTCAATAATGACATCATCTACAAAATAGAATTTACCATCATAAATTACAATACTAACATCTTTTAAATAAACATCTCCATCTTCTAATCTATCTTTTTGAATATATAAATGATTATTATAAGAAACATATTTATCACCAGAATGTGAAGTTAAAGTATTTACTTCAATCCAATTATATTCAATTCCTAATATACAATCATCTAATATTCTTTTTACTATCAATGGAGAAACAAAGTTTAATCCTTGAATAATTATTATTAACACAATACTTATTACAAGTAAATATTTTTTACCTTTTAATATCTTAAATAGCCTTGAAAGATTCTTTTTCATATTATTCATCCTCCAAAACTTCATTATTTATTTGTTTTAGATATTGGGATTTGTACCAATTATCATATGATAATAATTCTTTATGTGTACCTATATCAGTTATTTTACCATCCTGTAATACGATGATTTTATCACTTTGTTTGATGGCAGAGAAACGATGAGCTACAATGATGTTTGTTTTGTCTTTTCTGAACTCTTTTAATTTAGAAATGATGTTCTTTTCAGTTAGTGCATCTACAGCACTTAATGAATCATCTAATAACAATATTTCAGGATCTTTTACTAAAGCTCTTGCTATCGATAATCTTTGTTTCTGCCCTCCAGATAAAGACGATCCATATTCAGATACTAAAGTATTAATACCCTGTGGTAGTGAATTCAAATCTTTTTTAAAGTCAGCTATAGTAATAGCTTCATTGATTTTATTAATTGATGCTGTCGGATTACCAATTAAGATGTTTTCGTCGACACTTCTTCTAAATAAAATATGATCTTGAGGAACATATCCTACTAAATTATGCACATCTTCAATCTTATAATTTTCAATATTATTGCCATCAATTAAGATTTCACCACTTGATACATTAAATTCTCTAAGTAATTGTCTAATTAAAGTGGACTTACCTGCACCAGTTGGGCCAACTATACCAATAGTTTCTCCACATTTAATCGTAAATGTGATATTTTTAATAACATCAAAATTATCAAATGGATATTTAAAGCTAACATTTTTGAATTCGATTTCTTTAAATTTAAATACATCAATCGCTTCATCAATATCTTTCACATTAGGTTCAATATCCATGATTTCAAAAAATCTTTCATCAGAAATATTAATAGTATTGATATTGTTCAACATGTTACTTAAATTAATAAGTGGAGCATACAACATACCAACATACATCAAAAATGTAACTAAATCACCAGTAGATATCTTTGATTCAATTACAAAATAAGAACCTAAGCCAATACCAATGAAATAACATAGCGCATATACAAGTTCAAATAAAGGACCATAAATCGATTCAAATTTTAAAATGTACCACCAAGAATTCACATCATCATCGATTGCTTTCTTGGTTTTCTTAAAATCATTTTCTTCTTGCTTATATGCTCTGATAGTTTTAACACCTTCAATAGACTCAAGCACATTTTCTGTCATATTAGCATATATTTCTTGATGTTTTTTATAATACTTTCTTTTCTTTAATCTTCTTCTATTTAACCAAAATATCGCAATTGGCATAAAGAAAACAGATGCTAATGTTAAAAGTGGATTGATAATAGTCATCATCACAATGGCAGCAATAATTGTACCTGTATTAAATACTATTGATTGAATAAAAGATGTAGCAAAGATACTCAAATTATTCATATCATTAGTAGCTCTTGCGATTAAATCACCTTTTGTGTATTTTTCATATGTTTCATTATCCAATTCAAACAAATGTGTTATATACATTTCTCTTAATTTGAATAATAAATCATGACCCAATCTATGAATATTGTAATGATATATTCTATTCAACAAATACTTCATCAAAGGAAATCCAAATAATCCTAAGATCAATAATATTAAATTTTGATAATTTAAGCTTCCTTCTGTTATTTTATCAATCACAATTCCTAAAAACTTAGCAGGAAACACTTGTATAATTGATATAAATAAAAGTAAAGAGAAAATGGCGATATAAATATATTTATTTTCTTTAAAGAACCATTTTAAATGATTAAATACTTTTTTCATAATTCACCTTTATTAATTATCTATATTATACACTCAATTAAAAAAGATGCAATATAATTGCATCAATTTATTAATTATTCTTCAATAATTTCAATAGTTTTAATGGAAATAACATTGTATGGAAAATCTGCAAACATTGGTGATAAATAGCCAGTATCAACTTCACTAATTTCTTTAATTAATTCCTTTGATTTTTCATCACTTGCTTTTCCAAAAGCAGCATATTCACCGTCTAAATGTCCACAATTATCAACACATAGGAAAAATTGTGAAGTTGCTGAATCTTTAACACTAGTACGTGCCATCGATATTACACCAAGTTCATGCTTTAGATTGTTTAAAAAACCATTAGATTTAAATTCGCCCTTAATAGGTTCTAATTTACCTTTTTCTTTTAACGCATTATCTTCAATGTAATAGCCTCCACCTTGAATCATAAATGATGAAATTACACGATGGAAAATAGTATTATCATAATATTTATCTTTAACTAATTTCATAAAATTATTAACACTAATAGGTGCAATATCTTCATATAAATCAAGATTAATGATATTTCCATTTTTAAATTCATTGTTATTTAAAATTATTCTTACTTTTTTCATTTATTTCTCCTAATTGTTTTTGAAAGTAACGACAGTAACACCAAAGCCACCTTCACCATCACCACCATACCTTGATTCTTTCACATATTTATTGTTTTTTAAGGTATCTTGAACTAATTTTCTCATAGTTCCTGTGCCAAAACCATGAATGATTGTACAAGATGGTAAGGATGCATAGATACAATCATCTAAATATTTATCTAATTTTTCCTTAGCCTCATCAAAGCGCATACCACGCATATCAAAACGTGTTGTAATATTTTTCTTTACTTCAATTTTAATTTCTTTATTCTTATTAATTGATGATTTAGCTGCTTCAGCATTATCTTCTTTTCTAGTAACAACTAAATCATCATTATCTATCTTCATTGAAATTGAACCTACATTAACATCAGATTTATCCTTACCAATTTTAGTAACTGTACCATATGTTTTATAAGTCTTGATGTAGACGAAAGAGCCTACTTCTAATTTTAGATTTTCTTCAAAAACATCTTCTTCTAAATTAGTATTAGATAATTCTTTGATATGATGCTTAATATCTGCAATTTCATGTCCTTTGATGTTAGGATTGTTTTTGATGGCTTTTAATTCATTTAAGATTTCATTAATTTCTTCTAAGCTCTTATTGATAATCTTATCTTTTTCAATATTAGCTTCATTGATAATTTTATTTTTATCTTTAATGATTTCTTTGATTTCATTATCCTTATCAATGATTTTTTGTTTAAGAAGTTCTTTTTCTTCTTCAACTTCTTTTATTTTCTTATCTAATAAATTAGATTGATTAACCATCTTATCAAGTGTTTTACCAATCTTATCATCTTTTTTATAGACATGATTATACGCATTATCTAATATTTCCTGTTTTAAACCTAAGTTTTTAGCAACATTTAACGCATTGCTCATACCAGGTACACCAATTAATAATTTATAAGTTGGTCTTAGTGATTCAGGATCAAATTCAACTGAAGCATTGATGATATGATCAGATTGAAATGCATGTAATTTTAATTCTGAATAATGTGATGTCGACACAAGTAAGCACTTCTTATCAATCAAATAATCAAAAACTGCTATTGCTAAAGATGAGCCTTCTACAGGGTCAGTTCCTGATCCTAATTCATCTAACAATACTAATGAATTCTCATTAACATTATTCACAATATCAATAACATTCTTCATATGTGATGAAAATGTAGATAAATTTTGATTAATTGATTGTTCATCACCAATATCAGAATAAATAGAATCAAAAATATTAATATTAGATTCACTAGATGCAGTGATCATTAAACCACATTTTACCATTAATGATAAAAGTCCTAATGTTTTAAGTAAAACAGTTTTACCACCAGTATTTGGTCCAGTAATGATAATTGCTTTATATTCTTTTCCAATAATGATATTGTTTTTCACAATATGTTCAACATTTAATAATGGGTGATAAGCATTATATAATTCCACAATACCATCATTATTCACACTTGGCATTGCTGCATTTATTAAATTTGCATATCTTCCCTTAGCATAAATTACATCTAAGATTATTAATTCTTCATAATCGGTTAATAATACATCATAATATGAATCAATTTCCAAAGAAATATTCTTAATAATACGATCTATTTCTCTTTTTTCTTCTTCATGTAAAGATGCTATTTTATTATTCATCTCTACAACTTGCATTGGTTCAATGAATACAGTTTCACCAGATGATGATTCATCATGCACAATTCCTTTTATCTGATTTTTATATTCATTTTTAACCGGAAGTACATAACGATCATTACGCATTGAAATATTAGCACTTGTTAATTTAGACACATTTTTATTTAAAAGCTCATGAATCTTCGATTGAATACTTCTTTCTAAATCAGTAATTGATTTATAAATAGCTTTTAAAGTAGGACTTGCATCTTCTTTTATTTCACCATATGGAGTAACAATAGATCTTATTTTTAAATTTAAATCTTTTAAATACACAATATTTTTAAGATGTTCTTTTAAATAAATGGATTCAATATTATTATCTTCTAAATGATTGAAATATAAAACTAAATCTCTAATAGAATCTAAAAAGTTCGCAATTTCAGCAAGCTCTATTGGACTAATTAGACCACTTTTATGTATCTTAGATAAATTGATGCTGATATCATTAGAAAAATATAGAGGATATTTACCATATCTATTTAATAATATCGATGCTTCATTTACTTCATTTAATGCAAGTCTTATATCATCAATATCATCCATTAATTCAATATTTTCTAATCTATCTTTTGCTTTTAATAAATCTGCTTCTTTTATCACATCATTTATTATCTTATCAAGCTCCAACATTTTTAAATATTTGTTATTAGATAAATTGATTGGCATAAATTCCTCCTTTCATTTTCTTATCTTTTGTGTTATAATAGTTCAGGAAAGATAAGGTATTTATATGAATTATTCATTTTCACTGACTCAGGAACAAATTAATAATTTAATTGATCATTATGCAGATTGTGAAATATTTACTACTAATAATTATACACTATTTCGCGCAAAAATCAAGTCTTCAACGCTTTCAATCTATACCACTGGAAAATGTTTGATTCAGGGAAATGATTGTAATATTGTATATAAAGAAATATGTCAATTATTAAATATAGCTTATGTTGAAGAAAGTGATAATACTAGCACCAACAACGATAATTTAGATGAAAATATCGAACTTTACAAAACAAACATCGGCAATGATGAGGTAGGAACTGGTGATTTCTTTGGTCCTATTGTTGTATGTAGTGCCTGTGTAAATGAAGATAATTATTTAATCGTAAAAAGATTAAATGTGAAGGATTCAAAAGCCTTAAATGATGAAAAAATAAAACGAATTGCATCTGTATTAATAGAAAGCATTCCATATTCAGTAACTATTCTTTCAAATGAAAAATACAATGAAATCATCAATATGAAGGATATGAATTTAAATCGTATAAAAGCTATCCTTCATAATAATGTAATGAATAAATTTTATACTAAATACCCTGAATATGATGATATTCCTATTATCTTAGATGATTTTTGTGGTAAAGATAAATATTTTGAATACCTATCTAAATCTAAAAATGTTGTTAAAAACATCTCTTTTTACACAAAAGCCGAAAATAAATATTTATCAGTTGCTTGTGCATCAATAATAGCAAGATTCTATTTCTTAAAGGAAATGGATAAATTATCAAATACAGTAGGTTTTGATTTATTAAAAGGGGCATCAAAGGATGTAGATATACAAGCTGCCGAAATTATCAAAGAAAAAGGTACATTCACCTTAAATAAGATTGCGAAAATGAATTTTAAAAATTACGCTAAAGCGAATAGAATTTTAGATAATCAAAAAAGGACTCACTAGAGTCCTTTTCTTATTCATCTATTTTATTCAAAAATAGCATATAGAATCATATTTCCAAATGTGCCTTTTTCAAGATTAGTGTATGCTGTACCAGTACCATCAGCTTTTGTGTTCCATTCTTTGAATGTCTTACCATCAGCTGTAGGAATTGGAAGTGTAAGGCCATTTTCAATATCATATGTTGCAGTTTCATATGCTAATTGTACTTCAAATTCAACTACACCACTGTCAAAATATTTAGGTAATGTATCAAATGCAGGAATATTAGTTCCTTTACACCATTGATGGAATCTAAAGAAGATTTGAACACGATTATTTGAAGCTTGTCCAAATTGTCTGTTATAACCAGTGTATGATGTTTCCATAACATTTAATAAATATGAATTCATATTTTGATATTTAGTACGATATGGTTCAGTATTTAAGAAATAATTACTATCTTCTTCTGGAATATATTCATGGCTATTAGTTCCTTCAATTGGTTTATATAACCATGCAGAAATTCCAGCTTCAAATACATAAACACCTAATGCTCTTAGGCCAGCAACATCAGTAAATGATTCATCATCATGACCACTACTTTTAGCATCAGTTGTATAAGTAGATGTAGCTTCATCATATTTTAATTTAGTCATTTTATCTCTATTAGCATTAATCCAATCAAATAAATCATTGTAGAATTCTGATACAAATGCTTCTTTATCTGCAAATTCTTTTTCTTCAATTCTTGTATTATTAGGATTAAATGTTACTGTATAAGTATTGATTGTATATGTAGCTTTAACATCTAAATCGCTTGTTACGTTAGAGAAATCATTATCCAACCAGCAAATGTGTATCCATCACGTGTAGGATCAACTGGACTAACTGCCTTTTGACCTTCTACAGTTGAAGATGTTTTAATTAAAGTATCATTCCAATCATAGAATCTAACATTATATCTTGTTTTTGCTTCCACTTCTTTTGCTTTTGGAAGTGTAACATCACATGCAGTTAAAACATCACAAGTGAAATAATCAATTAAATTCAAATTAATCCAAGATTGTAG
>JAEEHM010000039.1 GCA_016280895.1 Bacillota bacterium | reverse complement strand
TTTTGAGGACTTTTTTACGATTTAGTAGAATTTTAGTAGTTTTTATAAACCTGGGAAAGTTGCACCGATTGAACCTAAATTAAGTTCTAATAACCACTTAATAATTGTTGTATTTCCTTCAACATTAAGTTGTCCATCTGCAATTGCCCATTGAGCAACTGGCTCTGATATACAAGCAACTCCATATAATCCCCAAGCATAAAGTTCAACAAGAATCATTCCGCTTAAAACACCAAATACTAAACCTAAGATTTTATTGATTACTTTTAATGCTTTAGTATCATTAAGTGCTTTGTTAACGATACCTAAAATAATTCTTAAGATTAACCAAGCAACTATGAAAACTACAATATAGCTTCCTATTAATATAATAGTTGGTGCCCATGAATAGTTGTCTCTAAATTCTCTAAGTGGAGCGATGTTTTCAGAAAGAATTCCACTTAACCAATTTCCTAAATAGAAGCTTGTGAAAATGCCGCCAACAGTGGCAAGTCTTTTCGCTGCTTTTTTAAAGAAACCTGAAATAAATCCGCCAACAGTCGAAATAATTAAAATTGCGATTATGATAATGTCATTAATTGCCATTATTTAGCTTTTCCTTGATTAGCAACAGCATTCATTGCTGCAGCAATCTTTTCTTGATCTCCTAAATATCTCTTGCTTAATACTTTGAAATTTTCATCAAATTCATAAACTAGTGGAACGCCTGTAGGAATGTTGACACCAACGATATCATCATCACTAATTCCTTCTAAATGTTTAACAAGTGCTCTAAGTGAATTACCATGAGCAGCAATAATAACTTTTTTACCACTTACGATTGCTGGTTTAATTTCGCATTCCCAATAAGGAAGGACTCTAGCAACTGTATCTTTTAAACATTCTGTTAAAGGTAAATCAGCAACACAAACATTTCTATATGTTTCTTGATTTGCTGGATTACGTGGATCTTTTTCTTCTAATGCTGGAGGTTGAATATCATAACTTCTTCTCCAAACTTTAACTTGTGCTTCACCATATTTTTCAGCTGTTTCGCTCTTATTTAATCCTTGTAAAGCACCATAATGTCTTTCGTTTAATCTCCATGTCTTGTAAACAGGAATAAATTCTTCACCCATTTCGCAAAGAACAAAATTTAATGTATGAATAGCTCTTTTTAAATATGAAGTGTATGCAACATCAAAATGGAAATCTTCTTCTTTTAAGAGCCTTCCACCAAGTTTTGCTTCTTCTTGTCCTTTTTCGCTTAATTCGACATCGGTCCAACCTGTGAAAAGATTAAGTTTATTCCATTCACTTTCACCATGTCTAATTAAAACTAATTGATATTTAGCCATAAAATACTCCTTTAAAATTATTATTAATATTTTAGTATTAATAATAAGCAAAATCTATATAAATATAAAAAAATGGTGAAAATCAATCACCATATTTATATTAAATTTAAAGAAATTTTAAATAAAAGCCTTGCAAATCTCAATTATTTTTAGGATATTTGAGATGGATGTATTTTTTAAGTATATCCCTCATGTAAATATTTTGATAACGTTTTTCAATTGTATAATCTTCATCTGTATGTTCATAATCTGAGATGTAACTAATTGTCAAAATATAATAATACTTGTTTGGTTCAAGACTTGAACCATTTGGATAATAGTGAGTTCCATAATCATCATTAGAAAATTTGCTACCTAATTTTTTAATAATTACAAGGCAATTATCAAATGGTAGAGCTTTATAAATATCTCCATATGTAATGTTTCCAGCAGGAATATCAGCTCTTGCGTTATTATGAGTTACTCTTGTAATTACATAATTTGGATCATGTATTTCCTCTTGATAGTACTTATACATATATTCTAAAAGTAATTGCAAGATTTCTGTTCTACTTATAGCTCTTGATGTATAACCAACAATTTCATTTTTGATTTTGCTAATTTCACTTTCTAAATATCTATTATAGATTGTTTCGGTTGCTTGATCTTTATCTAATATATAATCAGACATATTAAAGTTTTCACCAGTAACTGAAATAACTATATTTGTTGCAAAATTATAATTTAATGAAATATGGCCAACCATTTTTCCATTACAACTTGATTGAATAGAATAAATACCATTTGAATTATCATATTCTACTTGATGTGAATGGCCACCAAAAACAGCATCTACTACTTTATTTCTTACAAGACTTGATGCATTAGCAATTGGAGAATGAAGTAAAAGCAAAACAACATCTGCTCCATTTCTCTTCAAATAATTTGACCAATTAGTTACATAGCTATCAATCTTGTCAAATTTCAATCCTTTAACATAACTTGAAAGAATATCTCCAGTAATTCCTTCTCCAATAGCACCAATTATTCCGATATTTACACCATTTTTTGTAACTGTAGTAAAAGGTTTTGCCCAATCAACTGGTTCATTTTTGTCTTTATCAATTACATTACAACATACAAAATCGAATTTTGTTAAATTATCATTTTTAACAATAGTATTAATCGTCCAATCAAATTCATGATTTCCTAAAGCCATCGCTGAACATTCATTGTGTTCCATCCATTCATCAACAAGTCGCCCCATTGTAATGTTACTATCAGCACTTCCTTGCCACATATCTCCACTTGATGTGAAAACATATCCAGCTTCATTTTTACTCTTTTGATTCTTTAAAAATGTTGATAATTTAGAAATTCCAGGTTCACCATTTGAAGGAATATCTTCAACTGCACCATGAGTGTCATTTAAATTGTAAAAGTCTAAAGTTTTTGTTCCAGTTCTTAAACTTGCTTGTGTTGTATCCC
>JAEEHM010000038.1 GCA_016280895.1 Bacillota bacterium | reverse complement strand
GCTTCTTCCACAAATTTTTTATCAAGCTCTTCACTTCTTGTCTTAAATACAACATTCATTAAAGATCTACTATTCTTTTCAACCCTTGGAGTATAGAAACTACTTGCATCTAAATAATCATAAAGTAGTTTAGCCTTTTCTTTGTTTCGTTTAGCGATTTCGCTAATTCCACCGATTTTTTTAAGCCATTTAAATACAAGTCCACAAATATAAATATTATAACATGGTGGAGTATTATATAAGCTCTCACTATCAGCAAGTACTTTATATCTAAGAAGTGTAGGCGTATATGGCTTACAATCATCTAATAAATCATCTCTAATGATAACAATAGTAACACCAGCAGGTCCCACATTCTTTTGTGCACCTGCAAATATAATACCATATTTTGATATATCAATTCTCTCACTTAAAAAGCAAGAACTCATATCAGCAACTAATATTTTACCTTTAGCATTAGGTACTTCTTTAAACTTAGTTCCATAAATAGTATTATTGTCACAATAATAAACATAATCAACATCATTTACATCTATGTTAGAACAATCAGGAATATAAGTAAATTTATCTTCTTCACTACTTGCAAGTATTTTAACATCACCATGCATTTTAGCTTCCACAATTGCTTTTTTAGTCCAATGTCCAGTATTAATATATCCACCACATTTCTTAAGTAAATGCATAGGAACACATGCAAATTGAGTAGTAGCCCCACCTTGCATAAATAATATTTTATAATTATCAGGAACATTTAGTAATTCTTTTAAATCAGTTCTTGCCTCATTAATAATATCTTGATACATCTTGGAACGATGACTCATTTCCATAACTGACATTCCAGTCCCTTTATAATTCATCATCTCATCTCTTGCTTCTTCTAAGACTTCTTCAGGTAATTGAGCTGGTCCAGCTGCAAAATTATAAACACGCTTATACATAAGTCATCCTCCTTTTTTTATAGATTAATATATATTATTTATATTATACTATCATTGACTATCCTTTTCAAGCAAAATTAATAAAACTAAAACATTTACAAACTAAAAAATGCATCTATTCTCATAGATACATTTTTATTAAACAAATTATTTATTCTTTTCTCTTTCTTCTAATAATACTTCTAATTGATTTACTAAATCATCCATTCTTTCAACAACTGCTAAGAATGTTTCTTTCTTAGTGAAATCAATTCCAGAATCTTTTGCTTCATCAATTGGATATTTACTTCCACCAGCCTTCAATAATTTCAAATAATTATCAAATGCACCCTTCTTTCCTTCTTTTACGTTCTTATATAATGCAAATGATGCACTAAATGATGTTGCATATTGATATACATAGAAAGGAGTATAGAATAGATGTGGAATATATGCCCATACTAATTCTTTTACTTTTTCTTTTCTAATATCAATTCCATAATATTTCTTATACAAATCAACCATAATATTAGATAATACTTCATAATTGATTACTTTGTCTTGTTCAATCATTTGACTTGCAATTAATTCATAATGTGCAAATAATGTTTGACGATAGAAAGTAGACATAATAGAGTCAATAGCTTTTTGAAGTAATTTAATCTTATCATTGATATCTAAATCATCACTTTGCATTAGATAGTCAAGTAGCATATGTTCATTGAAAGTAGATGCAATCTCAGCTACAAAGATTGTGTAATTTTGAAGTGTTGTAGGTTGTGCTTCCATTGCATACATTGAATGGATAGAATGTCCTGATTCATGAGCTACAGTAAATACATCATCAAGTGTATCAGTATAATTTAATAATATGAATGGATGACAATTAGCCATAGATGAAGAATAAGCACCACTTCTCTTACCACTCTTCTCATATACATCTACATATCCTTCTTTTAATACTTCTCTTGCTTTATCTTTAAAATCTTGTGGACATTTTTCAATTGATTTAAAGAAGATTTCTTTAGCTTCATCAAAACTATATTTCTTTTCTGATTTTGCTAATTCTTGGAATCTATCATATGTATGATATGATTTTAATCCTAAATATTTCTTTCTTAGCTTAATATATTTCTTTAAAGAAGCATTCTTTTTAGAAGCAACATCTACAAGTGTAGTATAAACTGATGTTGGAATATTGTTTCTAAATAAATAGCTTTCTAAAATAGAATCAAATTTCTTAACTTTAGCGTATGCTTTATTAGCTTGTAAAATACCTTCATAAATAGTAGCATATGTAGTTTTATGATCATCATAATATTTATATAAGGCTTCAAATATTTTTGTACGATCTTTTTCTTTCTTTGCATCTGCTACTAAACTTGACCAATTACCTTGAGTAACTAGAACTTTCTTACCATCTATTTTAATCTCTTGTGGTTTTCCATCAGCTACTGATAATGCACTATATAAATCTCTTCCTTTTGATAAAGCAGGATTTACAGTTGATAATATTTCTTCTTCATTATAATTTAATACATGTTCTTGTTTTCTAAACAAGTCTTCCATATAAAAACGATATTCTTCAATTTCTTTATTGTCGTCAATAAATTTCATTACTTTTTCTTTTCCAACTTGAATTAATTCAGGTTGTTCAAATGCTGTAGCAATACTGAAATTATTAAACATCATCATAACTTTTTGAAGCATTGCTGCTTTACTCATATCTTTTTTATTTAAGTCACTACCTAAATGTGCATACATATAAACAGGACCCAACTTATTTTCAAGTTCAAGTTGCAACATATAATATTCTTTAAATGATTGTTCATCACCAAGTTTACCTTTATATGACGCAATCTTTTCACATAGTTTTTTTAATTCTTCTAACTTCTCTTCAAATTCATTGTCATCTTTTAATAAATAATTTAAATTCCATTGATATTTATCCATATTATTTTATCTCCTTATTATAAATTATTATACCATACTTAATTAAATAATAAAAGAAAAAAGCAAACTATTTTTTAGTTTGCTTATTCACGTTTAAAGAATTTCTCTAAGTCGATTACTTCGATATCACCAGATGCTCTTCTTTTCTTCTTTTTGTATTCATCATTTTCATCATTTCCTTGTCTAAATGATGCCTTTGATGTAATCATTTGTTCTTCAATTTCTTCTTTAATAAATTTTCTATTTCTCACAATTCTTAACACAAATAGAATTGTATCAATTAATACTAAAATCAACCAAGTGATAAAAATGAAGCCATTGAAGGAATTCAAAAAGTCAATATTGATACTTGAATATATGGCATGTAAATCAATATAAATACATATAAACGATACTAACACAAATAAAGCACCAACCACAATTTCAATTGCACGTATTAATTTACTATATGTATCACTAAAAGATAATTTAAATATTCCGTGGAGTAAAGTAGTAAATATAATAATAAATTCAAAATAAGACATATCAAAGCGTGCATCAAATGAATTTATAATCACAAATCTAAAGCCAATGTCTTCAAATAATGATTCTACCACATAAGATGTAAACATCAATAAACAACCTACACAGGCATACATTAGCCCATATTTTAATAGATATAAATAATTATTGTTGACGATTAAATATATAAGTATAAGCACTACTCCATACGCAAAAATCATTCCATTTAATAAATAATTAATGTTGATTGAATCAGATACAAAAGCATCTGGAAAAACCTTTAATAATAGAATGGACAATGCAAGAAATAATATGAATAAGCTTTTACTTAAATATGATCTCCAGTTTTGATATTTCATATTTTTACTCCACTTGTAAAATAATTATATTACATTTTATATTAATTTTCAATTAATTATTATTCAATACTATAATTATTTTCTTTAAGCTCAATTTCTCTTAATCTTATCTTTTTATTTAAGTCTATACAATAATGAATAAAGAATATTAGACTAAAAAGGAATGTCAATATATCTGCAATTGATTGAGCTAGTTCTACACCATTTAAACCGATAAGCATCGGTAAAAATATAATAGTTGGAATAAAGAATAAGCCCTGTCTACAACATGATAACAATGCCGCTCTAAATTTCTTTCTTGTTGACTGAAATGTCATATTACATATTGTGTTTAGTGGCACAAGTGGAAGCGCAATGCATTGATATCTAAGTGCTATTTTTCCAATTGCGATTGCATCACTATCTTCAATAAATACTTTCATTACATCAGATGCAAAGATAAAAAACATTAATGAAAGCAAAGTCATCAAACATGTTGACACAATATAAGTAAAGAACATTGCTTCCTTACATCTCTTATAATTTTTTGAAAAATAATTATAACCAGATACCGGTTGATAACCTTGACCAATTCCTAAACAAACAGAGAAAATTACCATAAATATTTTTGATATGATTGTCATCGCTGATAAGCATGCATCACCGCCATATTTACCTGCTTGATTATTAAGTAAAATTGATGCAAGTGATGCAAAACCTTGTCTACATAATGATGGAAAACCAATTCTAAATATTTCTAGATAAACATAAGCTCTTTTTGATAATCTAAATAAAGATAGCCTAATAATACTTTTCCTCAACAAAAACATTGAAAGTAAAATAATAAAACTGATGCTTTGTGATACTAGTGTTGCAATAGCAGCACCACTAATTCCCAAATTAAAAGTATAAATAAATAAAGGATCAAGCGCAATGTTTAAAAGGCCTCCAGTAGTTAAACCAATCATTGCAAGTTTCGCTTTTCCTTCTGCTCTTAAAATATTATTAAGCACAAAGGATGATGTCATAATTGGTGCACCAATTACAATATATCTAGCATAATCTTCAGCATATGGAAGCACTGTAGGCGTTGCCCCTAAAACTGAAAGCATTGGCCTTAGAAATATCATTCCAAAAACCAGTAATAATATTCCTAAAAATATAGCACTATAAAAAGATGTTGAACCCACTTCTTGGGCATCATCATCTCTTTTTTGACCCAGTAAGCTAGAAATATAACTTCCACCACCCATACCAAGGGTAAAGCCAATCGCTTGAACTATCGCCATAAAAGAAAAAACAACACCAACTGCACCAGATGCAGATATTCCAAGTTTACCTACAAATGCAGTATCTGCAATATTATAAATTGCAGTTACTAGCATACTAATTGTTGT
>JAEEHM010000037.1 GCA_016280895.1 Bacillota bacterium | reverse complement strand
TTTTCAAAGACCTTCCGCTTAATCGCGCAGGTAAAATTATACTACATCTTACTTGCCTTGTCAAGCATTTTTTAAATTATTTTCGCGGTTAGTTTTCTGCCCTTGAAAAACTAACCTATATTATTATACCACAATCACTTCCCTAAGTCAAGAAATATTTGAAAATTTTTGTAAATGTTTTCATTCTTTTTCTTCTTATTATTATTCCTTATATTATATAAGCGCAATAAAAAAGTGCACTAATTAATAGCGCACTTCTATTTCTTCTATTCTTTAATTAGCTTAAAGTAATAGTGAATGTAAATTCTTTAGACCAATCGCAAACTAATTGTTGCTTTTCTTCTTGAACTACATTGCCTTCTTCATCTTTTACAAGATTTCCGTTTTCATCAAACTTGTCAACTAAAACAGTTCTAATAGATTTATTGTAATATAATGTTGCAATAACTGTAGCTTCACCAGCACTTTGTTTTCTCATTGTACCAGTTGTGCTTGTTCCAGTTGGAGCAGTATAAGTTAATACTGATTCGCTACCTTCAGCGATTCTATATTCAACAGATAAAGCTTTGAACTTCTTGCTTGTATCAGTAGTAGGAACTGTGAAACCAGCAGTTGAGCAAGCAAATGTATCAGTAGTAGCATTATAATAACTTGACTTAAAGTTCTTAGTCTTGAAATATTCCCAAACTTCTTCAGGGCTGAATCCTGTAGCAGTTAAATATAATTTAGAAATATCATTATTGTTCTTTGCCTTATAAATAGCATTAACTTGACACAATGTATCAACTAAAGGTTTTGTATATAATAATTGGTTACCATTCTTAATTGATAAACCAGAACCTGATTCAACAGCCCATTCAATAGCGATTTCTTGTGTATTACCTTCAACTTTTAAGCTTGTAGGCAATGCAAGTTGGTAAGTGCCATCACCATTATCAACGATGTCTTTGAATTCAGAATTAATAGTCTTAACAGCGAACATATCTTCAACTTGTTTCTTAGCAGCAGATAATGCATAGAAATCATTATTTACAGAATCGCCAACAGCCTTAACAGAAAGTTCGAATTCTTTTTTAACGCTATGGAATTGGAATAAACCATAGAATACGTATGTAACATCACCAGTCTTTTCATTATAAGCATCAGCAAATTGGAATACACCATCAGTCCATGCTTTCTTTAATTTAGACATGTAAGAAACTTTAACATTTGGATTTTCAGGTTGAGGTAATGTAAAGTTTTCAGTTGCATATTCTGGTAAAGCAGCAACAACAGCATCTTTAGCAGCAACAACGATAGCATTGAAATCTTCACTATCTACAACTTCAGCAACATATGATCCAGTAACGCTAGCATCAATTTTTGATTTAGCAGTTACAGTAACATTTCCGCCCTTAACACCAGTAAGAACAGCTACTCCATCTTCAACTTCAAGTGTAGCAGCATCTCCGTCGATTGACCAATCTACAGTTTCATCGCATCCTTCTGGACCTTCAACCATAGCTTCAACATACATCTTGTTTCCTGCTATCACATACTTTTCAGTTTCACTACCACTATAAATAGTAGCATCAACTGTAATGGCTGTAGGTGCAATTGGATCTGGTTCTTTTGGTTGTTCAGGTTCCTTTTCACCGCATCCAACAACAGCAAATCCTAAAACCATCATTAAAACTAATAATAAAAATTTAGAAACTTTATTCATTCTAGTCCTCCTCTAAATAAACTTTATTATCTACACTATTATTTTATAACAAGCCTTGAAAAATGTCAACAAAAACTTGAAAACGCTTTTCACATTTTTCATACTTGAAGGCTAATTTTCTTTATTTAATTAATGTAAACTTGTTTTTAAATGTTTTTATCTATTTAATTATTTCCTAGTTTCTTCAATATACGCAATTGTTAAATCATATAATTCATGTAATTGTTCATATGAATCATATCCATGACCAGCACCTTCGATAATACTAATTTTTGAATTTTTAAATTCTTCTTTATAACGATATGAACAACTTGGATCTACAGATAAATCTTTTGAGCCTTGAATGATATAAACACCATTTGTATAATTCTTTGTATTTTGATACATATCAAATTTGTCAATTGAATCAACAAACTTCTTTGAAAGTTCAAAGCCTGATGCATATGCATTACCATTATCAAGTCTTCTCCAACGATCATATGCTTGGTGTGCATGAAGAACCATTTCTCCAGCAGGAGACCATAATATTAACTTATAGATATCTTTATCATTCGCAATAATAGATGCAATAGCGCCACCCATACTAAATCCTAGTAAATATACCTTTTCAATACCTTCAATTTTCTTTGCATATTCTACCATTAATTTAGAATCACTAACAGCATTTTCAAAAATGAAATCGCCAAATTCGCCATCACTTTCACCATTGCAATCATAATCCATACGTAAACTAGAAACGCCAATCTTTTCTAACATTCTTGATAAATTTCTAAAATGTCCGTTGTGTTCAGTTTTATTGCCAGTAAAGCCATGCAACATTACCACAATTTCCTTGCTTCCCTCTACCAAATGCAAGAAGCCTCTTAACATAAGACCTTGTTCATTTTTAAATTCAATCGCTTTTACCATATTATCTATCTCCAATTACATTTCTTAAATTGTTTTTGTTTTGCTTCAATAATTCATCAATTTCTTTTTCATCATCAATTCCCAAAAGAATAGATATAACTGCTTTTTTCACATTTTTATATTTATTCATTTTTTCAATGCATACATCTTCATTAGCATTAGTTATTTCTTGAATAATGCCAACAGCTCTTTTAACTAATTTTTGATTTGTTGCTGAAACATCAACCATTAAATTATTATATACTTTTCCAATTCTAATCATTGATGCAGTGCTTATCATATTGCATATCAATTTTTGCGCAGTACCAGCCTTCATTCTCGTAGATCCGCTAACTACCTCAGCACCAGTATTTACTTCAACTTTAAATTTTGCTATAGCACCAATTTTAGAATTTTTAACTGTCGCAATCGCAGCAGTATTACAGCCAATCATATTTGCGTATTCTATAGCACCCAAAACATATGGAGTTCTACCACTAGCAGCAATACCAATTAAGATATCTTTATTTGATAAATTGATATTTTTTAAATCTTCAACAGCTTCTTCTTTACTATCTTCAGCACCTTCTTTAGCTCTCACAAAGGCTTCCTTACCACCAGCCATAATTCCCATAACCATCTCATCAGGCACAGAATATGTTGGTCTACATTCAACAGCATCAATTAAGCCCATTCTTCCACTTGTACCAGCACCCGCATAAATCAATCTACCACCTTTATTAAATGAGTCTACCACAGCATTCACAATCTTTTCGATATCATCTAATTCTTCTTCAATTGCGTATGCTACTTTTTTATCTTCATTATTAATAATTTTTAATATTTCTTTAGTAGATTTAGTATCAATGTTATATGAATTTTCATTTCTTGCCTCAGTTGACAAGCTTTTAATATCTTCTTTTATCATATAGTTATATCTCCTAATATAACATCTTCTTTTGCACCAGTGGCACTTTTAATATTTGATGGTTTCTTTTTAAGCGTCATATAGCCAAGCACTGTAAAAGCGAGAGCTTCCTTAGCATCACTATTGATGCCATATTCATCACCACTAATAACTTTTACCTTCGCAATTTCTCCAATACGCTTCATCAAATATTTATTATGACTACCACCACCAGAAATGATTGCTAAATCAATATCTTTAAGGAAGTTCAAATATGAATATCCAATTGAGAAAGCAGTAAATTCTGTAATAGTAGTAATTATATCTTTTTTATCATACTTTTCAAAATTTAACTTACTTGCCATGTCTTCCATAAATTCTTTACTGTATTTTTCTCTACCAGTACTTTTTGGATATGGTAAATAGATATATTCATCTTTCTTCAAATAATCTAATACCTCATCAATCACCTTACCACTTGACGCAATAGCACCATCCTTATCAAATGGCATATTAAAATATTTGTTTGTGAAATAATCAATCATAATATTGCCAACACCATTATCAAAGCTAAATACATCATCCATTTTTGCATTCTTTTTGATATATGTTAAATTGCTGATGCCACCAATATTTTGAAAAACTAGATTCTTGTTCTTGCTTCGATATAAATAATATTCAGAGAAAGGAACTAAAGGAGCACCCTGTCCTGAAGCAGCAATATCCTTACATCTAAAATTAGAAACAACTTTGATTCCAGTTAATTGATTAATGACACTTGCGCTTCCTATTTGCAGTGTATTAGGCACTGCATTTTCACACTTCACACCATCTGGATCATGCCATATAGTTTGGCCATGACTAGCAACAAAGCTAATGTCTTTATATTTACGATTAGACTTTTTTAATAAAACATCTATTGCTTTCACAAATTCATAAGCAAGTTCAAAATTAAGCGATGATACTTCGGCTAATTTTGCAGTTTCATTACTTAAATTGCGCATTATTCTTTCTTTTAAAGAAGCCTCATATGGATATGTTATAAAATCTAATAATTTAAATTTGCCATTTTTAATATCTACAAGACAAGCATCAACTCCATCTAATGAAGTTCCACTCATTAGCCCAATAGCAAGCATATTATTCCTCTCCTATTATCACAAATTTGAATTTCATATTTCCTTTAATGTTGTCAATAAGAAAATCGTTACAAATACATCTTCCAACAACATTCACAGATTCATTTTTTTCCATTTCTTTAAGCGCAATACCAACTTCACCTTGGTATCTCTTGTTTTTATAATTATCGATTGTTACATCAAATTTAGATCTCTTGATAGTATTGAATTCTTCAATACCTTCACATCTAATAGATGAACGAATCATATAATCACTATAATCACCGCGATTATAATGAATCTTCTTCAAATGATTTAATATATTTTCACTTAAGTTTTTTTTCACAATAATTGGAATATTAATTACATCAATTGAATTGTTGATTGCTGAATCAATTTCTTCTTCAGTTGCAAAAGCATCAGAGAAAAACACATTATCAGCAGATGCTAATATGCATTCACTAACATTCGCAATTATATTGGAATTTCTTTGTTCCTCAATTGTTGGAAGACCTTTATATAAAGGCGGTCTTCTATTTTTAAGTGTTGGAATCCACATCATAACGATAAATCCATATTTTTTCAACATTTCATTTTTTTCTTTTACTCTTTCAAATGAAAGTCCTGTATATGGTTTAGGATAAAAATTATGACTTACTCGATATCTACTAAAATCAGCATTATTCTTAACTAAATATTTTAATAAATCTTCAGTAATTGTAGACGCATTCAATTCAACTAAGAAATCTTCACTTTGCATATTTAATATTTCTTCATATGTGAAGCCATAATCTAATCTTAATATATCAATTCCTTTAATTAAATCTTTTTCTTTTAATTTTTCTAATTCTTTTTTATTAACATCAATAATTAATTTAATATTTATTTTATTTACATAATCAATTACCATTTTAAGTTCATCATAGAACTTATCACTTGCTTCTTCCATTTGCGCAGATAAGAAAACATAATTGATTCCCTTTTTCTTTAATAAACCTAAATATCTTATATTATCTTCTAAGCTATAATCCTTAAGTCCTAAATATATTGAGGCTCCTATGGGTAACCTCCTATCAATAGATATTGGCATTAAACCCTTAGGTTCAATTTCACCCTTAATATATTTCAACATTGTACGTATTGATAC
>JAEEHM010000036.1 GCA_016280895.1 Bacillota bacterium | reverse complement strand
TTTTCAAAGACCTTCCGCTTAATCGCGCAGGTAAAATTATACTACATCTTACTTGCCTTGTCAAGCATTTTTTAAATTATTTTCGCGGTTAGTTTTCTGCCCTTGAAAAACTAACCTATATTATTATACCACAATCACTTCTCTAAGTCAAGAAATATTTGAAAATTTTTGTAAATGTTTTCACTTATTTTGAAAATAAAAAAGACCCTTATCAAAAAGGGTCTTAAACACATTTTTAATATCTAGTTTTTGGATCATATACGAATAAATTGCTGACAGGTTTGCCATCAATAATATTCAAGATACCTTGTCCTAATATTTTAGCGATAGATAATTGAAGGATTTTTTCACCTTTCTTGTCATCAGGTAATTTAATAGAATTTGTACATACAACTTTCTCGATTGGACTGTTATTAATACGTTCAAGTGCAGGATGAGAAAGAATAGGATGTGTAATACAAACATATATCTTTTTTGCTCCAGCATCTCTTAAAGCCTTAGCAGCTAAAGTGATTGTACCAGCAGTATCAATAATATCATCAACGATAATAACATTTTTATCTTTAACTTCACCGATAATATTCATTACTTCAGCAACATTTGGACGAGGACGTCTCTTATCAACGATAGCGATTGGTGCATCAAAGTATAACGCAAACTTTCTAGCACGTGTTGTTCCGCCGTGGTCTGGAGATACAACTACTAAATCATCAATCTTTTGATCTTTAAAATATTGTACAAATAATGGTAGTGCTTCGAAGTTATCAATAGGAATATTAAAGAATCCTTGAATTTGTGCAGCATGTAAATCCATTGCGATAACTCTATCTGCACCAGCAGCTTGTAATAAATCAGCGATTAACTTAGCAGAGATTGGTTCTCTTGCTTTAGCCTTTCTGTCTTGTCTTGAATAGCCATAATATGGCATTATGATATTAATTGTATGAGCAGAAGCTCTCTTTAATGCATCAATAAGAATTAATAATTCCATGTAATGCTCATTAACAGGATAAGATGTAGGTTGTACAACGAATACATCGTGTCCTCTAACTGTTTCTCCAACATTAACCATTACTTCACCATCAGCAAATCTTACTGTAGTGCATTCTGAAAGTGGTAAGCCAACATAATCAGCTATTTCTTGACCAAGCTCTTTATTAGCAGAAAGAGCAAAAAGCTTTACTTTTGAACCATGAATAAGTGCCATTTTTTCCTCCAATTATATTCATATACGCACATATATTGTACTCTTAATTAAGCCTATTTACAACTAGAAATCGTTTTACACGCAATAATTAAATATTGTGGATATAATTTTTTAAGTGTTTTAATCTTTTGTTTAAAAGCTTGTTTACTAAGCGCAAAAACAGTAGACCCACTTCCTGACATCAAAACGGCATCAAAGCCTGTTTTATATGCATTTTCTTTAATCTCATCGAGTTTATATTCTTCATATACCCTTTTTGATGTATCTTCTAAATCATTGAATATGTATTTGTAATAATCACCATCAAGATTATTAATCAATTCATCAATTGATTTATCACTTTCTTCGATGACATGATTTTGAAACACCTTTTTAGTATTACATTTTACATCAGGTATTATTAAAGCAATATCCTCATCTAATCTTTTATCCAATGTTTCAACAATTTCACCCTTTGAACCAACTCTTGCTATGTGTTTATATAAGAAGAAACATATATCACTTCCTAAACAAGCAGCAATATCAGATAATTCTTCAATACTTAAATTTAAATTCCACATCTCATTTAAAACAAGAAGGGTTGTTGCAGCATCGCTAGAACCACCACCTAAACCACCACCATCAGGGATGTTTTTCTTGATATAGATATCTATTCCATCACTTACATTATATTTGTTTTTAAGAAGAAGTGCTGTTTTATATACAATATTGTCTTCCATTTCACATACATCTTTATTCATAGATACCTTAATATCTTTTGCTTTTTTAAAATACAAAATATCATATAAGCTAATATTTACCATCAGCATATCTAAATTATGGAAACCATCATCTCTTTTATTAAGAACTTTTAAACTTAAATTTATTTTTGCGTAAGCTTTTTCTTTTCTTCTCATGTTTCACCTACTCAAACAAATATTTATATACCTTCACTAATTCTTCTAAACTTAAAGCTTCACTTCGAATTGTTGAAGATATATGAAGATCATTTAATTTAGTTTCAAGAACGGATTTTGATACTTTATATGCATTAGATATATTATTAACCATTGTTTTTCTTCTTTGTGCAAAAGCATTCCTTGTAAATCTTAAGAATTCTTTTTCATTTTTTAATCCAAAGTCTTTTTTATTAATAACACTATGTAATACTACACTATCTACATTTGGAGCAGGCATAAAATTAGCACGCGATACATTGATTGCTTTAAAAGTATAAGTATAATATTTCATATATACACTTAACGCATTATAATCCTTTGTATTTACTTTTCCAACAAAACGATCTCCCATTTCTTTTTGTACCATAAACACAAATTCACATATATTATCAATTTCTAAAAGCTTAAACATAATTGGTGTTGTAATATAATATGGCAAATTAGCTATAACTTTTACCTTATTTGAACCATTTAGATATCTATTTATATCTTCTTTAACATCTTGTTTTAAGAAATCACCTAATATGATTGTTTTATTGTCATACTTAGACAAGGTGTTAGATAAAATATTATACATATCTTCATCAATCTCATAGCACAAAACATGTTTTGCACCTAAACAAAGAAATTCAGTTAAGGAACCAATTCCAGGGCCAATTTCAATAACATAATCTTCGCCATTTAAATTTGCTTCTGCAGCAATTCCTTTTATGATATCTTTGTTTATTAAAAAGTTTTGGCCAAAGCTTTTCTTTGCTCTTGTATTATATTCATTTAAGATTCTTTTTGTTTCATCGACAATCATTTTATATTTTCCTTTATTGTTTCAATACCTAAACCTAACATATTTAATCTTTTATATAATTGCTTACCATTACAATAACCAATATGCAGATTAGTACATAGTTTTTCTCTAAGCTTTTTGTTGCTCATTAAGCCTAAATCAAATAATTCTTCATAAGTAATATTGTTTTCATATTTAGGAACATATATGTGTTCAAACAATTCACATATATCTTGCTTTGACATATGTTCAATACCAACCTTTTTCTTATTTCTACTGATTGCTTTTTGCTTATCAGCATAAACATTATATGCATTTGGTACATATTCCATAATCTTTTTTCTAATCTTTTCGCCTGGCCCATCTGGATCCAAGCATAATATGATTTCATTATTTTTACTTAGGCTTTTAATAGTATTTAAAGTATCTTGGCTTATCTCACTTCCATTTGTGATAATGATATTAGCATCTTTAAATATATTTTCTAATTTATTTTTATCGTTTTTTCCTTCGACAACAATCAGCATTTTTTTATCCTCATTTATATTATATCATTTTAATCACATATTTTAAAGACAAAAGAAAAAAATCTCTATAAAGAGATTTTTTATGCTTTTTTATATATCAAGAAAAACCATAGTGCAACGATAATTCCAAGTAGAATTATAAGTGTTATGAATAATCTTGGTATCTTTTTTAAACATGCAATTAGGCCAGCAATAATGATAATTGCAAGTATCAGGCCTATTGCTCCATACAAAATGTACATATCACCACTTAATAAATTCAATACAAAATTTACTCCTTGTTCGATATATCCACTAATTAAACTAATAATTTCTTTTACTTTATCCATTTACATTTCCTTTTTACTTTCAAGCGACTTAATTAAAGTTATTTCATCGACATATTCGATATCTGTGCTTACAGGAAGTCCGTAGCCAATTCGATATGTTTTAATACCTTTTGATGCAAGGAGCTTATTAATGTACATTGCTGTAATTTCACCATCAATTGTAGAAGAAGTAGCAACAATTATTTCATCAAATTGTTCACTCTCTAATCTACTAATTAATTTATCAATGCTGATATCATCAGGACCAATTCCATTTGTTGGAGAAATAAGGCCATTTAATACATGGTACTTCCCCTTATAAGCATTAGTCTTTTCAAATGATATAACATCTTTAGAATTTTCTACAATCATTAATTTTTTATCGCGTGTATCATCTTTACATATCTCACACTTGCTTTCATCAGCAATCATACCGCATACTTCACATTCACAAATAGATGATATTGCATCTTTTAGACTATCTGCAAAGCGTAAAGAAGCATCTTTGCTTTGTTTGCTAATGGCATAGAAAGCTAAGCGTTCAGCAGTTTTAGGACCAATTCCTGGAAAAGATTCAAAGCCTTCAATTAAATCTTTGAATTTTTTCGGGTACTTCATTTTAGAATAAGCCTCCGCCGAAGCCTCCCATCAATGCTTGATATTTAGCCATCTTTTCTTTTGTTGTTTTATCAATTAATCTATAAGCTTCATTACATGCTGCAACAATCATATCAGATAACATTTCGAAATCTTCTTCGCCCTCTGCTTCAAAATCTTTAGCTACTTTAACAGCCTTTAATTCTTTAGTGCCATATACTTCAACAGTCAAAACACCACCAGCAGAAGCAGTAAATACTGTTTCATCGATTTCTTTTTGTGTATCCATCATTTCTTTTTGCATCTTTTGTAATTTTCTTAGCATTACTTGTTGATTCATATTTTCTCCTATTCTACTTTAACGATATCATCGCCAAAGAATTCAATTGCTTTATTAATTACTTTTTCTTCTTTGTTTACATATTCTTGATCTTGATCAATTACATTTAAACCAGGTATATCAAACTTAGTAAGTTTAGGTTTAGCGATACCAATTTGATATTGTTTGATATATTCTTGACGTTTTTCTTGCCATACATCAAATGGTAAGGCAATGTAATTATATGTATCACCTAACTTAGAATATAAAACCTTCAAAGCTTCGCGTTTAAATCTCATTCGCATTACTTGATTACATAATGAAACATTAGGGTATGTTAAAACTAATTCTTTATTACCAACAACAGCAACTTGTGCTTGTGCTAACATTTCTGCTAGAGGAATCAAATCTGGTTGAATACCACGAGCAAGTGTTCTCCATACTTCTAATATTCTTACACGGTCGTTTCTTGCTTCAGCTCCTCTTGAATCATATAAGATTTGCTCAACATCTTTGATATCATATTTCGCAAACTTATCGCCACGCTCTTCTTGTTTCCCAACGATTATTTCCGACTGTGGTTCTTGAGGAACGCTTTGGTTCGGATACATTCTATCGCTTTCGTGACGAAGTACTGATTCAATTGTATCTTGACCAATTGTATCATTATTTCTAGGTTCTTCATTTTTGATTACAAGACTAGAATTAACCTTGTTAACTACTGATTCACCCTTGTTAGGATTGTAATATTGTTCAACAACAACATCTTTAATTTTAGGTTTTTCAGTATATACAGGCTCTTGTGGAGTAGGTCTTTCAAATAATGGTTTCTCTTCAATTTCTTCTTTTTCAGCCTTTTCTTCTAAAACAGGTTCAGGAGTGCTTTCTTCTTGTTTATTTTCTTCCTTATTGAAATCAAATAAACCGCCTCTAAATTCTTCGTCTTCCTTCTTTTCTTCTGCTTTAGCAACATTAGGCGAATCAAACGCAAATAGATTTTGTTCTTGTTTTTCTTCTTGATAATGATTATCTTCTATTGTTTCTGTTTCTTCATTATCTTCAACATTATTTTCTTCTATTTGATTGTCTTCAGCTTCTAATTCAGGTTCAAATTGTTGATCAATATTATCATTAATTTCTTCTTGAACAGCATCAGTATTTTCTTCAATCTTCTCTTCAGCAACATTTTCTTCCAAAGTATTATCTTCATTATCAAACTTAAGAGCTTCTTGTTCAATAGTTTTGTTTTCTTCTTCCTTAACTTCTTGTTTTTCTTCCTCGCTCATTTCTAAATTATCAAAATCAACATTTTCATTCTTTGGTTTTTCAATATCACTAAAGCTCATTATTTCATCACCAAATAGCACAATTTGTCCATTAGGGCGTTTTTGTTGAGGTTTAGCTTTTTCTTTATTATTAGAAATAGCATTAGAAATAAACTTATACATTCTACTTTCAAGTGTTTCTAATTTCTCTTTAATTTCTGATAAATCATAATTATCACTAGTTTGTGGATATGTAGGTGAATTCTTTAAAGATTCCATATCAGCATATATACCATTGATTTTTCTAGTTAAATCATTAATCTCATCTTGATAATTGTTTGGATAATTAGTACTTTCTTTTTCACCAATTTGTGACTTCAAATCGTTGATTTCTTGTTTTAATGATTGAACTTGATTCAAATAATATCTACTTGCATCATTGTTATCATTTCCATCACTTGAACCCACTTGTTTGAAATCAGGAGAAGTAACATAATCTTTTAACTCATTGATTTCATTTTGAAGATCTTGAATTTGTGAATAATTAGCACCTTGAGATTGTGATTTTAAATTATCAACCTCTAAACGTAAATCTTCAATCTTATCTTCAAATTCATTTAAATCAACACTTGCAGACGATGCATTAATATTGTTCTTAATGATATTGATTTCTTGACGTAATGCCATGATATCATTTGAATAATCTTTTGCGCTAGCAATGCTTCCATTATTCTTAATATCAGATATCTCATTTTCAATTTCATTAATTTTATCATTAAAGTTATTTTCAACTAGTGCATCATTCTTTAATTTAGATACATCAAACTTCAATTCTTCAAATTCTTTCTTGAATTCGCTATTATCAATTCCTTCTTGGCCGTCTTCGCTGTTTAATCTATTAGCAACAATTTGGCCTAAGTCATCGATTCTTTGCGCTAATTTGTGTAATTCTAATTTATTGAATTCTGTTACAACTTGATTAATCTTTGTATCAAGCATGCTTAATTTTTCGTTATCAACTGGAGCTGGCGCATTAGTATTATCTCCACCATTATTTATTGCATATTCACCAGCTTCTAATTTAGCTTCTAAATCATTCATTCGCTTTAATACATCAATTTGTGAATCAGTTACATTACACATCTTGATAATCGCAATTTCCAAATATACAGTTGGAGTAGTAGATGTTTTAATCTTATTTTGTACATCACATAATACATCAATGTAATATAAAACCTTATTTGTAGGTATCTTTAATGCAAGTTCTTGGAACTTTTCTTTTTCAAAGATATATTTATTAGTATTCTTACTACCAACAGATATGTATAATAAGATATCTCTACAATATACAAGCATTGCGCTAATGATCTTACTTGCTTCTTTACCTGTATAGATAAAGTCATTAATAGTTTCAAGCGCAAAGTTAATATTCTTTGATTCAATATAATTCATAAGTAGATTCATCTTATCAAAGCTGATTGTTCCAGTAATAGTATTAACATCTTCAATATTGATATCTTTATTACCATATGAAATAACTTGATCTAAGATACTTAAAGCATCTCTCATACCACCTTCAGCAGCTTCAGCAATCGCATTGATAGCATCTTCAGTGATAGCAGCCTCTTCCTTTTCGCAAACATTTTTAAGTTGCATACTGATTTCATATGTACCTAATGGCTTAAAATCAAATCTTTGACAACGAGAAATGATTGTTGCTGGTAATTTTTGCGGTTCAGTAGTAGCAAGGATAAAAATAACATGCTTAGGTGGTTCTTCCAATGTTTTTAATAGCGCATTAAAAGCACCTGTTGAAAGCATATGAACTTCATCGATAATATATATCTTATGTTTTGCTCCACTAGGTAAGAATTTAACCTTTTCTCTTATATCTCTAATTTCATCAACACCATTGTTTGATGCAGCATCGATTTCCACAACATCTGGACTCATGCTATCAGATATCTCTCTACAGTTTGTACAGTTTAAACATGGTTCGCCATTATTAGGATTCTCGCAATTCAATGCTTTCGCAAAGATTCTTGCAACAGTAGTTTTACCTGTACCACGTGGACCGCAGAATAGATATGCATGTGAAATCTTACCACTAATAATTGCGTTCTGCAAAGTCTTAGTGATAGATGCTTGACCTACAACAGTTGAAAACGACTGTGGACGATATTTTCTATAAAGTGCTTTGTATGACATAAAATACCTCACTTAATATATCTTTTTTCTTCTTTCTTATATTATAACACAACTTAATCAATAATTAAAGAAAAAATTCTTGATTTATTTTATCTATCTCTTTCTTATATTATTTTTAATCTTTTAAAATCTTGACATAAAAATCATTTGTGATATAATATTTATAAGCGTTGATAAGAAAAGTATTTATAAAATGAAACATAGAGATATAACGTTTGGTGTAAGTTATACATATTTATAAAGAAAGAACACTTGGAGCTGTTGGAAGAAAAATGATTGTCATTTAGTAGAACCAACTGTATTTCTGCATTAAAGAAAAATTGAGGTGTCTAAAGTATTATTCTTTAGAAACTAAGGTGGTACCGCGAATGAATTTGAATATTCGTCCTTAGATTAAAGTTATCTTTAATTTAAGGATTTTTTGTTAGGAGGATATATGAAAAGAATTAGAGTAAAAGAAATCTTTATCAACAAAAAGGAAGAACATGTAACTATTTGTGCATGGGTACGTACAAACAGAGCACAAGCTCAATTTGGTTTCTTAAATGTTAATGATGGATCAACACTTACAAGCCTTCAAGTTATATATGATAATAATCTATCTAACTTTGAAGAGATATCTAAATATCGTGTAGGTTCATCTGTAATGGTTGAAGGTGATATCAAATTAACACCTGAAATGAAACAACCATTAGAATTGCACGCTACTAAAGTTGAATTATTAGGCGATTGTCCAGAAAACTATCCAATACAACCAAAGCGTCACACAAGAGAATTCTTAAGAGAGGTTGCCCATCTTCGTCCACGTACAAACCTATTTAATGCTGTATTTAGAATTAGATCAGTTGCTGCCATGGCAATTCATTCATATTTCCAAAGTCATGGATATCTATATGTTCATACTCCATTAATCACATGTGCTGATTGTGAAGGTAGTGATCAAATGTTTAAGATTACAACATTGAATATGGATAAGGTAGAAAAAGGACCAGATGGCAAAGTAGATTATTCTAAAGACCTATTTGGAAAACAAGCCTTCATTACTGGTTCTGGTCAATTACATGGAGAAACATATGCAATGGCATTCGGTGATATCTATACATTTGGCCCAACATTTAGAACTGAGAATTCAAATACTAAGACACACGCTAATGAATTCTGGATGATTGAACCAGAAATGGCATTCTGTGATTTAGAAGGCTTAATGGATATTGAAGAAGAAATGTTGAAATATGTTATTAAATATGTTTTAGATAATGCTAAAGAAGAAATAGATTTCTGTGACCAATTTGTTGAAAAAGGCTTGAAAGAAAAATTAGAAAAAGTATTATCTTCAAGCTTCGTGCGTATTAGCCATCATGATGTTGTAGACATCTTACTTAAGGCTCCAGTTAAATGGGAATTCAAACCATCATATGAAGATGATATATCTAAAGAACATGAAAGATATATTACCGAATACTTCAATGGCCCTGTATTTATCAAGGATTGGCCAAAAGATATCAAAGCATATTATATGAAAGTCAACCCAGATAACAAAACTGTTGCTGCAGTAGATTTAGAAGTTCCACAAGCAGGAGAATTAATGGGTGGAAGCCAAAGAGAAGAAAACTTAGATGTATTACTTAAACGTATGGAAGAAATGCACGTATCAAGAAAAGATATCGAATGGTATTTAGATACACGTAGATATGGCGGATGTGTACACTCAGGCTTTGGTATGGGATTTGAAAGATTAATTATGTATCTAACTGGTGTAGATAACATTAGAGATGTCATTCCATTCCCACGTACACCTAAGAATTGTGAATATTAAAAAAGAAAGCACTTCAATTGAAGTGCTTTTCTTATTATATATATTAACTCAATGAACCCCAAATATAATCTGCATAATCTGGATAGTCAATAAAAGGATTTCTATTACCTTGAATTGAATATGCAACCTCGTTTCTTTGTTTCTCTAAAGAATCAACTGGATCTAAATCATTCCATATCAACAACATATCAAAAGATTCACAAACAGTGTTAAGTGGATATCTATCAGCTTCTTGATATCTAACATATAAATAGAATAGGATTCTTGCTACATCTCCCTTAACACTATCTTTAGGTTCATAATATCCTAAGCTCACACCATACAAGGTATTGTTTCTACTTGAATTTTCACTTTGATGGCATGGGCGTAAATGATGAAGATCTGCACCAGCCATTGTAGTAGAAAACCATCCTAATGATTGAGGCCATACATGTTCTCTATTCCATGTTTTACCACCATCCCATTTAGCATCCATTTCTTTTTGACAATAGAAACAAATGATTGTTCCTTCAGTAGAGCCCTTATCAGTCTTTGCTAAATCAGTTCTTAAATCATCATATTTTTCAGTTTTTGTTTGAACTGATATAATTGATCTTAATGCAAGTTTCAATTCTTGGCCTTTGTATCCATTTGCAAGTGCATAATACGGCATGTCAAAATATACACCATCACCACTTTGACCAATCAAAGATATATCTATCGTTTTCGAATAAGATTTAAAATTGATTGTAATTGTGTGGTTACCTGCAGTTTTAAGCTTTTCGATATCTTCAGCACTTAACATATCTTTAGTAACATCTACTATAGTATCAACTTTTTTGTTTTTGATATGTAATTTGATATCTGATAATTTGAAATCTTCTACTCTAGTGCTCTCTGCATTATAAATGATTTCACATTCGAATTTATTCTTACACGAACACAATAAGAATAGTGATATGATAATTATTAATAATACTAATATCCTTTTATTTCTTTTCATATTTATATCCTCAGTCTTATTTTATCATTATATTTCTAATAACACAATAAAAAACTCTAATCAAATATGATTAGAGTTTATATATCTACTTATTATTTTTCTTTTCAGCTAACTTTTCTTGTAATTTCTTTTCTTTAGCATCTTCGCTTTGCCATACAAGAACAGTAGAGCCAGTAACAACTAAAGTTAAAGCTAAACCGATTAAGCATTCCCACCACATCCATTTAGTGATAACATATTTAGTATATCCTGCAGCTTTGAAGTCACCATTGTAAGCGGCTGTTATTTCGCTACCATCATATGTATTAGCGCTAGCATTTAATTTTTTAACGTTAGTTAAAAAGTCTGTTTTATCGCTTTCTAATGCATCGAAATAATTGCCATCATCTTCATTAGGATGTTCAGTATCAATAGCTCTTACTTTAAAGTTTACATTTTCAGTAATTTCATATTCTGATACATCAAATTCAGCCCACTTAACATAACCAGATTGAATCTTAGTACCATCTTGCCATTTTTGAGTATCACCTACACCTGTGAAATTATAATCTTTAAATGCGTAATTAGTATTTGTAGCTAAAGTTAATTCAATTACATTATCTTCATCAGCTGCATCTTTGATAATAATTTTGAATGTAGCTAAATAACCGTTGAATTTATGTTCTTTTGTATCTGTATATCCTGGAATTGTACGATATACATTTTCATAATCAACATTATATACCCAGAATGAATATCTCATTGTATATGTATCTTCATCATCTTCGTTTTCTTTTTCAGCTAAATCGAATTCACGATAAACAGCAATTGTGAATAAATCATCACCAGCTTCATTTACAACGTCTTGTTTAAGATATTCTTGGAAATGTGTATCATTATACATCATATAACGATTAATAAGATCTTCTGTATCTTTATATTTAGCACTTTGTAAATAATATCCATAGAAATAATTTTGATATCTATGATATGAATAAATACCTACGCCCACTGCTACAAGTAGTGGAACAAGCACTAATAATAATATTTTATATATACGCTTCATAAAAGCCTCCTATAATCTCTACGATATAAATATTATATCATATTTTCCCTTTTTTTCAATCTTTTTTTGCTTAAAAATAAATTAAGCAAAAATATCATCAAAAAATATTTGAAAATATTTTTAAAAATCTATTGTATTTTTATGTATTTTATTGTATAATACTATTGTGGGAGGAAAAATATATGGATATTCAATGGTTTTCAAAAAGTCCAAGAGGCGTTGCAACTATTTATGATAATAATATCACATTAAATACTGTTGCAACAAATCATTTTAAAAATGCATATGGCATCTTGATTGGGTATTCTGATGAAGCAAAAGCTTTATTCTTAAAATCTGTATCCAAAGAAGATTTAGCCATGGGTCTGTATCAAGATTTAGATATTCATACAATTTCTATTAAACCTAGTTATGGTAGAATCACAGGAAAGAATGTGATAACTAAATTAACACAGCTTTTTCCTATTGATTTTAGTGGGTCTAATTTAAATAAATATGAATGTGAATGGAATACTGAGGAAAAAACATTAAAAATTTTCTTAGAAAGGAGAATCAGTTAATGAACACTTTTTTAGCATTGGATTCTTTTAGTATTATGGCAATTGTTTGGGCAGTATTTATTGTTGCTACTGCAATCATCGAGCTTCAAACAGCTGACTTAGTTACAATTTGGTTCACATTAGGTGGAGTTGGAGCATTAATTGCTGCTTTGTGTAAACAAAACTTTTGGATCCAAATTAGTATATTCTTAGGAATTTCTGTAATTGCGATTATTCTTACTAGACCTCTAGCAAAGAAGTTGCAACAAAAAGAAATTATTCGAACAAACTCTGACAAGGTTGTTGGTAAAATGGCAATCGTTACTAAGAAGATTGATGTTGATGAAATCGGTGAAGTAAAGGTTGAAGGTAGATTATGGAGAGCTATTAATAATGATGGCTTAACATTTGAAGAAAATGAAAAAGTATTAGTTGAAGCTATTTCAGGTACAAAACTAATCGTTTCTAAAATTGAAGAAGAAAATAAAGAAGTAATATTATAGGAGGAAATTATGAAAATATTAGAAACTACTAACATTGTTCCAATTATTATTGTAATTTTAATTGGTTTGGTTATTTTACTTGTTGCTATAAGCATTCGTGTTGTTCCACAAGCTCATGCTTTCGTTGTTGAAAAGTTTGGTGCTTATCACAAAACATTAGGTACTGGAATTCACTTTGTGTTTCCTTTCATCTTCCGTATTAGTAAGAGAATCTCATTAAAAGAACAAGTTGTTGACTTCGATCCACAACCAGTTATCACAAAAGATAATGTTACAATGCAAATTGATACTGTAGTATTTTATGAAATCACAGATCCAAAACAATTCGCATATGGTGTTGAACATCCTGAACTTGCTTTAGAGAAACTAACTGCTACTACACTTCGTAATATCATCGGTGAAATTGAATTAGATGCAACTCTTACAAGTCGTGATTTAATCAATACAAAGATGAGAACTATTCTTGATGAAGCTACTGACCCATGGGGTATTAAGGTAAACCGTGTTGAGTTAAAGAACATCTTACCTCCAAAAGACATCCGTGATGCAATGGAAAAACAAATGAGAGCAGAACGTGAGAGACGTGAACAAATCTTACGTGCTGAAGGTGAAAAACGTGCAGCAATCTTAAACGCTGAAGGTATCAAAGAAGCTCAAGTATTAAAGGCTGAAGGCGAAAAGCAAGCTAAGATCTTAGCAGCTGAAGCTGAAAGAGAAGCATTAATCAAAGAAGCTGAAGGTAAATCAGAAGCTATCCTAAAGATTAAAGAAGCTGAAGCACAAGGTATTGAACTTGTTAAAAAGGCTGGTGCTGATAAAGCTGTATTAACATTAAAAGCTTATGAAGCATTAGTTGAAACTGCAAAAGGTCAAGCTACTAAATTAATTATTCCTTCTGAAATTCAAGGTATGGCTGGTTTAGTATCTGCTATTTCTGAAACTGCAGAAAAAACTAAAAATTCTAAATAAGATAAATTAAAGGCTACTTTAAAATATAAGTAGCCTTTTTTCTATTCATTTCTTTTTATAAAACCAATAACTTCTTTTTCGTAATTTTCTTTATCTTCTAGATAACTAATTCCATGCCCTGCATCTTTAAAAGTTTTTAAAACTATATGTTCTTTATTACTTTCATATAACTTTCTACTCATATCTATAGGAATAAATTTGTCATCTTCGCTGTGTATTATCATTATTGGTACACTAGTATTTTCTACATGCTTAATTACATTAGCATTTGATAATCTAAAGCATCCAAAAATAAAAGCACTTAAATAGATAATATGTCTTACAAAGAACCAAGGTATTTTTATATCAACATTACATACCTTTCTTATTATATCTGCACCACTAGTATATGGGCTATCTGCAATTATCGCTTTCACATTTTTATAATTCATATCAGATGCCATTAAAACAGTAGATGCACCCATTGATACACCATATAAGAATATTTTAACATCATCGTTGAATCTTTCATTAACATAATCAATCCAATATTTAACATCCTTACTTTCTTTAGCACCGAATGTTAAATGATGGCCTTGGCTTAAACCATGTCCTCTTTGATCAACAACTAATAAATTATGCTTTGTGATATAAGATATCTTTCTACCACCACAAAAATCTCTTATAGCGGTACCCCTATATCCATGAAAACATATATCGACAATACTATCATCTGATACTTTATAATATCTTGCGTGCAGTCTCTTTCCATCAAATGTTTTTATATATACATCTTCGCAATTTTCACTTTTAAATTCATCAATTAATTTAATCATTAAATCGTGATGTTTTGCATATTGAGGTGATGAAGGAATATTATAGATATCTTTATCCTTCTTATATCTAGAGAAAAATATAATCATATATACTACAAAACACAATATTAGATATATAAATACAACAATTCCAATAATTAAAAATGGCATAATGATCTCCTTTTTCATCATTATACCATAATTAATTATCATTTTCATTATTTTCTTGTTCTTTTATATCTTCTTTCTTGACTGCTTTGTCATCAACATCTTTTAAGAATCTTTTTAATTTATGAAATGCATCATCAAATTCAAATATCTTTAAATATAATTTTGTGAATAAACCAATTAATGGTCCATTAATAAATGCAATAATAACAGTACCGATTCCAACTCCAACAAAATTACCAAAACCAAATAAGATGAAAGATAAAGAAATTGCGACAACTAAGCTTACTATATCGTATACTATCTTTGTTTTGGAAAAATTAAAATTGAATTTTTTACTTACTTCCTTTACAAATAAATCATATACTTCTGGGATAAGATATGTTTGAAAGATAAACGCAATTCCCATAGCACATAATAATTCACCAATTATATAGAAGATTATTTTTAACGCAATCGCATCTAAAGCAAATAAAGACATTAAATACATGAACAAATCTAATATTAATCCATATATAAAAGTTGTAATAAAAGCACCAATAAAAGTTATCTTAAATCTTCTAACAACAATTATTAACACAATTAATAATATTCCCTGCACAATATATTCAGCAAGCCCAAATGTGATTATGCTACTATATGCAGATAGCTTTTGATATATGATATATGCCGGTGCAACAACCATCGACATACCATATCCACCTTTAGACATCATAGCTGCACCGATTGCGAGCAACAATATACCTACAAAATATGACAATTCTCTACTAAACTTTATTTTCTTCATATCCTTTTCCCTAAAAAAAGAGCTTGGTCCGTTTGATACAGAAACGGTCAAAGCTCTTTATTTTTTTGCCCGATAATATTATATCAAATAATTAAACATTATGCAAGCAATTATCCACTTTTTTCATATAGTACTTGAGATATATCTCCAACTATTCTAACTTTACTTATTCTAGCTAATTGTTTGGAATCTAAATAAACCTTAACTCCAAAAGTATGTGTTCCACCCCAAGAGTTTTCTGGTTCTTTTACAATTTTATAAGTTACATACAATTCAGTATTATTAATTTTTACTTCAATCTTATGGCTAACTAATGATCTTTCTACAATCTCAAAATAAATATAGCCACCATCACTAGATGTTTTCTTTTCAAATTGTCTTGTAAATCTACTATATGTTACATTTTGTTCAATAAATCTAACAGATTTCATTTCAACGCTTCCACAATTAAATAACATTGAACCGCCTAATAATGATATAAACATTCCAAGAAATATCAATCCAACTACAACTGATACAACAATAATTATTGGTTTTCTCATATACAACCCTCTTACTTTATAAAATTTCTTCAATATGGCGGAAGAAGTGGGATTCGAACCCACGCACCTGTTACAGCCTACAGATTTTCGAGACCTGCCTCATCAACCAGCTAGAGTATTCTTCCACCTATTTACCCAAACAAAATCTTGAGAATAATTCATCAATTAATTCTTCGCTAGATACTTCACCGATTATTTCGCCTAAATTAACCCATGCATTATTGATATCTATATTTGCGATATCAACTGGCATTTTATTATCTAAGCTTTTAATAGCATCTTCTAAATTGCGTTTAGCATCTTTTAACTTCGCGATTTGACGCGCATTGCCAATATATGAAGCATCAATATTTAATGCATCAGATATATTACATAATTTTTTTATTTCTTTTTCAAGTTTAGATATATCTTCACTATCATATGCCGACATCAAAACATAATTATCTAAGCCGTTTAAATCAAGTTTGTTTTCTAGATCTTTTTTATTAACTACAATAACTCGCATTTTATCCTTAGATATATCTAAAAGTTCTTTATCAACCTCATCAAGTGCTTGATTATTATCAAGAACTAGTATTACAAGACTAGCTTCATTTAAGGCCTTCTTACTTTTTTCAACACCAATCTTTTCAACAACATCTAAAGTTTCTCTAACACCAGCAGTATCAACAAGTTTCAAGACTATTCCGCCAATATTAACTTCACCTTCAACGATATCTCTTGTTGTACCTGCAATATTAGTAACAATTGCTTTGTCTTCTCGAAGAAGGGCATTAAGTAGACTACTTTTACCAACATTAGGTTTACCTACAATTGCAGTTTTGATACCATTTTTAATTACTTGAGATATCTCACTTTTCTTAATAACTTCATCAATCTTTGCAAGTAATGCTTTTAATGCAGGATATAATTTATCATTTGTGATTTGTTCTTCGTCTTCATATTCAGGATAATCAATATTAACCTCAATTTGCAACATTATTTGTAAGACTTCATCTCTAAATGATTTAATTAGCTTTTTAGTTTCACCACTAAGACCTAAATTAGCAAGCTTCAAACTATTATTAGTATTAGCTTCAATCATATCCATTACAGCTTCAGCTTGTGTTAAATCAATTCTACCATTTAGATATGCTCTTTTAGTGAATTCACCAGGTAGAGCTTCTCTTGCACCTGCTCTTAAAACCAATTCAAGGACTTTGTTAGTTACAAATATACCACCATGGCAGTTTATTTCAACAACATCCTCTTTAGTAAAAGATTTAGGACTTCTGTACACAGTAACTAATACTTCATCAATTGTATCATTGCCATCTTTGATATATCCATAATGAACTGTATGGCTTTTTACATTACTTAAGTCCTTACTAAATATTTTAGATACAATTGATATTGCATCACTTCCTGATATCTTAATAATACTAATTGCATTATTTGCAAGTGCAGTACTGACTTGCGCAATTGTATCTTCATATCTTGTGTTTAATTTTGTCATTTTAATCTCCTTGATGCCTGATTGCTTTTACTGGTTCTTTAACTGATGCAACAATTGATGGAATTAAAGCTGCTAATATCGCAATTAAGGCTGCACCTAATATAAGCATACCAATTTGTGTAATATTCATATCTAACCTTGTCAATTCACTAATATCATAATCATTAGAATACAAGTCTTCAACAACATTAGACACGAAATTCAATATTGGTTTGATTGCTACACGTGCTATTATAACACCAATTACTCCAGAAGTAAAACCAATTACGGATGCTTCAGTTAAAAATATTGTTCCAACATTAGTTTTACTAAATCCAAGGCATCTCAATAAGCCAATTTCTTTCGTTCTTTCTACAACACTAATATACATTAGCAATGCAATCATAATCGAAGATACAATTAATGATATCATTGAAAAGATAATCAACACATTTGTGAGAATCTTCACAAACTTTTCAAACTCTTCAGTGATTGTACCCATATAATCTCGATATATAACTTGCTTTTCTGCATCCTTATCAATATTGTATGCTTGTAAATATTTATTAATTAGATTTCTGTTTTCAAATTTATCAGTATAAATCCTAATAGAAGAGATATTGTAATAATAACCTATACTTCTTAAATTGCTTTCCAATTGATATTCTTTAGTTAGTGTTTGAAAATCATATTCTCGATCTTCATATGGCTTACCTGTAAATACATTCTTATCAGTTCCATATGCAAGCTGTGCAACAACGATATCACTACTTACTGCATCACTATGCATCATGTCTTCTAATTCGTTAGTAAAAAGAAGACCTGTAGAATACAATTTTGTAGTTGCATTTTTCTTTATTCTTAATATTGCGCTTATCTTTAATGTGATTGAAGAATTATTATACATATCTTCATATTCATAATTATATGTATATTTATCGTTTACAGCATCATATTTGTAGTATTGATTATTACTAATAACCTTAAATTCCTTATTACACATCTCTTCGAATGTGTAAGAATCGATATCTTTATAATCGATACCTAAATAATCAAGAACATATGCATCAATACAATTGTTCTTATCTATAACTAATGCAACTTCGTTGTAAGCCGATGGATATTTAGATCCATATAATAAATCATATTCTTCGCTCAAGTAATTACTATCTTTATTTAGGCTTTTTAGATATGAACTTGTACTTAAGAAATCATATCCTGTATTTGTGTGACTTAAAATATGCATATTAAGAGAAGAACCATAATCAATTACAGTATATAAATTCTTATCTAATGCTTTAACATAATCTAAATATGCCCCATCAAAGATATTAACATGCTTATAATATGAGGTATATTCGTTAGTTACATGAATAATATTAGAACTTGGATATTCTTCATAATTTTTATTTTCAATCTCATCAGTTTCATTTAATCTTGATGTAATCGTAATTGGATATGAACCTAAGGCTTGCTTTTGCGCAAACTCAGTGTAATTAGTCATACTATTAGATACCATTAATACTAATGTTGTTGATACAATACCGACAGAAGTGGCCAAAATAGTAAGAAGTGTCCTTATCCATTTAGTATACATATTTCTAAACGACAATTTAATTGATGTTAACAGAGAAATGAATTTGAATTTGCGTTTTTCTTTTTCGAAATTGATATCTTCTTTTTTATTAATTACATCATCAGAAACAACTTCACCATCTTTTAATCTAATAATTCTATCAGCATATAAGGATGCCAACTCTTCACTATGACTTACCATTACAACAAGTCTTGTTTTACTGATTTCTTTTAATTCTTCCATAATAGTTTCACTATTTTTAGAATCAAGTGCACCAGTAGGTTCATCAGCTAAAATAATTTTAGGTTCAGTCACTAAAGCTCGTGCTATTGCAACCCTTTGTTTCTCTCCACCTGATAGTTGATTTGGATATTTATTCTTCTTATCTGATAAACCAAATTTATCAAGTAAATTATCTACACTCTTTTTGATATCTTTTATTTTGATATGTTGAATACGTAAGGGAAGAGCAATATTATCGTAAACATTCAAATGATCGATTAAATTGTATTGTTGAAAAATAAAACCGACAGAAGTATTACGATATTCATCAAACTTTTTACTACTATAATCTTTAATACTAATATCATCTATTAGGATATCACCTGTATTTGCTTTATCAAGTCCACCAATAATATTAAGTAATGTGGTCTTACCAGAACCTGATGGTCCAAGTATAAAGGTAAAACCCTTATTATCAAATTCGATATTTATATTTTTTAACGCATTTGTTTCGATATCCTTTGTTTTATATATCTTACAAACATCTATTAGCTTAATCATATCATTCACCTAAAAAGTAAACTTGATATTTAATATCACCCTTGTTTACTTCCCTTTTATAATATATCAAATAGGTATTATCATTTGAAATCATTGATGCGCCTGTACTTACAAAGAACTTATTGATATTCATATCAAGTGCTTCTTTATATGCATATGTTGCCATATCAGTACAATAATATCTATTCTTCATATGTGCAAACACAAAAAAGTTATATGGACTTCCTTCCATCTTTTGTAATTGAAGGATTAATTTGTTTTGTTTATCTGCATCCATACCTTTAACACGTACTGCAATATATTCATGATAATTGACTAGATATTGCCAATCATTTTCATATATTTTAACAATATTATCTTTTTTGTTAACATTGCCAACAATTTCATAATTGAATTCCGCATTTGGTGAAGCTACAACGGCACAATGACCAACTCTAAGTTTTTTACATATATATTTTGTTACAAAATTTGAACCAAAATCGGTATCAGTAAAATAGATATCGCCGATTGTACCTACGACACCATCATTATATGTATCTACAATTCTTAAATCAGTATTTTCATAATCATATTCTTTTCTAACAAGGTAGTATTCGGTAGAACCTTCTGTGCATATAAGCTCACCTCGATTGATGAATTCCTCAATTGAACTATTTGCGCGTGATGCTTCAATTTCTACAGTAGATATAAATATGATTATAAATACTAATATAATTGATAATATAATTACAAGTGGTCTTTTAAATCTCTTAATCATATAAACTTTCTCTCTTTATTTTTATTATAATTCATTTTTTACTACATTTCAACTTTTATATTATTTTACCATCTTAATCATAATTTAAAATAAAAATAAAATCGTTTACAATTTTTGTTGAAATATATTTTATTTGTGTTATAATAGAATTGTAATATATATATTGGAGGTAAAATATATGATAAACGAGAAATTATCTAAAGCACTTGAAGAAGCAAAACAAACAAAGAATTTTTTAGAGATTAGCGAAGAATTCTTAGTCAATTTGGTTCAAAGTGCTCTAGCTTTCGATAACCCTTCATTAAAGAAGGAAGATGTAGTAAAGGTTTTAAACGGCGAAGTTGTTGGAGTTAATCCAGACAAAGTAAGAAAAATCATTAATCAAAAGAACGCATTCTTAAAAGTTCTTCAAATGGCTAAGGACAAAGTAGAATTAGATGAAAACACATTAAAAGATCTTCACCAAATCCTATGTGATGGAGAAGCAGAAGTTGGTGGTTTATACCGTCGTGTTAATATTTCTGTTAAAGGATCTAATCATACTCCTTGTTCATATGAAAAGGTATATGATAGAATGGCTAAGTATTTTGTTTTCATGCAAGAAGGACCAAAAGGCGATTTATGGGAATATATCTCATATCTACATTTACAACTTGCTAAGATTCATCCATTCTTAGATGGTAATGGACGTTTAGCTCGTTTAGTATTAAATTATGAATTAATGAAGAACGGATTTATGCCTGTTATTATTACATCAGACGAAAGAGATAAATATTTCTCTGCATTAGAATCATTCAAGGTTGATAAAGATATCAAACCATTTATGGATTTCTTAGAAGATCTTGAAATGAAATCTATTCAAACATATTAATAGATAAATAAATAAAAAGCATTTCTTTATAGTGAAATGCTTTTTTATTATATCTACTTTTCCTTTTTAGGTTCGATATATAATATTCTTTCAGTTCCTTCACCTTCAGAATGAGTATATACATCTTTCCAAGTAGAAAGTTTATCGTGAATTATTTTTCTTTCATATGCGTTTAAATTATCAAGTGCAATTACTTGTTTTGTTTTAGCAACTTGTTTTCCATATTCAACTGCCATACGTTCTAAGTTAGATTCGTGTCTACGTCTGTATCCGCCTACATCAACTTTAACAACGATTTGTTCATCTTCAAAATAATATTTATTAATGATTGATGATACTAATACTTGTAAAGCACCTAAGTGACGAGAGTTTTTACCAATTAAAACACCATTGAAATCACCAGCATCAACGCCTAATTCAACAACATTGTCTCTAACTCTCTTTTCGATGATACCTTCAACACCGTTGTCAGCTAAGATTTGTTGAATATATCTCTTACCTTTTTCGATTGGATCGATACAAACAGTGATTTCAACTTCCATTGTATCAACGCCATCAGCCTTGTCTCTAATGATTTTTTCAATTAATTCATCTTCAGAGATACCAAATTCAGTTGAAGCTAGTTGTAATGCTTCTTCAACTTCTTTTACTTCATATACTTTTGTCTTCATTTATTTTCTCCTTAATAGCCACGACTCTTTTGTTTTAACTTTTCAAGACGTCGTTTAGATGTAACTTGGCCGATTGCTGTTTGGCCAGTTGAATAAATGTTACCAATTACCCAATATAAACCCAAGGCAGCAGGGCTTTGTAATACAAAGATTACCATCATTACTGCAAAGAAGTATAACATAACCTTCATTGCCATACCTGTAGATTTTGCATTTGGGTTTTGCGCTTTAGCACGACGATATTCAGGAATACCAGCTTGTTGTTCGTTGGTAACTTTCTTTTGTCTAATTTCACTAATAATAATACTTACAACTTGAGTCAATCCTACAAGGATGGCTAAGATAATAACACCCCAGTTTTGTGCTTTAGCACTAAAATCAGGATATAAAGTAGCTAAATCTGCTTCATTTACTTCACCAGCTGTTCTTGTTAATGTTAAATAGATACCAAATAATTTAGTATTATTGAAGATATTTAACCAATGACCTTCTACAGCCATACTTGCTGGTAATTTTCTAAGTGCATAATAGAAACCTAAAAAGATTGGCATTTGTACGAATGGCATAATACATCCACCAATACCTACACCATTTTTCTTATAGATTTGCATCATTTCCATTTGCATTCTTTGTTGACTTGCTTGATCTGTTTTATTTGCATATTTTGCTTGTAACTTATCAATTTCTGGTTGCATTATTTTCATCTTTAATTGCATATCGTTTGATTTTGCATAAATAGGCCATGCAATAGTACGAACGATAATTGTTGAAAAGATGATTGTTAAAGCATAATTACCAAAGCCAATTGATTTACCAACCAGCCACATGATACCAGCCATTGGATATACGAAGATATCCCAGAAGCCAAAACCATCACCTAGTGGTGTTTCCATATAGCTTGTTTTAGCACAACCTGACATTGTAAGCACTAGTACAAGCAAAAGAACAATTAAAACTAAATTTTTACTCTTTTTCATTCTTTCTCCTATGCTTTAAAGTCTTTCATTTTATTAAGGACATATTGTATTTGTGTCTTTTTGCTTTCAAAATCCAGATCAACACTTGCGATTTTACAAACAAGAAGAAAACTATATCCTTGATAATCTTCTAAAAATTCTCTCAATATTTCTTTTGTCACACGCTTCTGATAATTTCTAACAACTGCATTACCTAATTTTTTAGAAACAGACACAGCTATTTTAACTTCATCAGTACGCTCAAAATACAATACATAGTATTTAGAACCAACACTATGCTTTTTTGCTAATAGCGCTTCGATTTCATGATTTGCTTTTAAGATATATTTTTTGTTCATAAAAACGAATCCCCCTATAATAATTCAAGAAAAAAGACTACTAGCATATATGTTTTTTCTAGTAGTCCGAGTTTCTTATATATTATGCAGTTAATTTCTTTCTTCCTTTAGCGCGTCTTCTTGCGATTACTGCTCTACCGCCTACTGTAGACATACGAGCACGGAATCCATGTACTTTACTTCTTTTCAACTTTGTAGGTTGATATGTTCTGTAACATCCCTTCATAGAATACCTCCTATACTAAACTTGCTTAATTATTATATCTTATTTTGTTTTATAAGTCAAGTATTTTTTATTATTCCTGATTTGGACTATCTGAAGTCTCGTTTTCAGGAAGAGAATTTGTTTCCTTATTTTTCTTTTTCTTATTAATATATACAACTGTCAATGGAAGAATAATTGCACATACTAATACAGCTGCACCAATTGATATACCAATAACAAGTCCTTTATTGATTGTTTTATTATCTTCAATTTCATCTGCTGCATTTGGGCTAGATTGGAAAGAAGTAGGTAATTTATCAAATGCTTGTTTGAAATAATAATCTTGATACTCTGTTTCACTGAAATAATATCTCAATTTAGCAACTATATATTGTGGATTAAGTTGTTTATAAATAGAAATACCAGATTGACTATAATTAGTCTTTTGTTGAGAATAACTATATACTCCCACAAATGGCAAATATTTTCCATCACTAGTTAATATCCAAGATTGCATATCGATATGATGTTTATATGTAGCACCAAGCTTATCCATGATAATTTTTACACCACCAGAATAATATTCGCTTTGGTTAGATGCAATAAATTGAATGTTTGCGATTTGTTCATCGCCTTTTTTAATATTTCTAGATGTAGCATCAGCAGAAGTTGGAGCACTAAAATAATCATCAATCTTAGTTATATCATTGCTATCAGGATATAAAAAGACATCTTCTTTATAAGTGGAAATTTTTGTTTTTCCGCCTTTTTTATGTTGAATCATTGTGTATAACTCATATGGATGTTGATCTACAGATGAATTATCTAAGGTGAAATAGTGAGTAGTAGGAGTTGTATAAGTCTTATACTCAGTAAAATAATACATATTAGCTGGATTTTTAGATGTAGTAGATGTAACAGTTGCAGCGCTCATCTTAAAATCTGTTAGTGCATATCCAGGATCTGTTGTAGAAGCAGGACTAATACGACCATAAACACTTACATTTACACTATATTTTAAAGTCATCTTGTTATCCGAATCGAAAGTACGACGTCCAATAATAGTAATTTGTGGATTAACTTCCTCATCCCAATATACATGCTCATAATTTGGTACTACAAGATATGATCTAGTTAGTGTAACAAGAGCATATATACCACCAAGTACACATGAATAAATAACAAGTATTAATATTAAAGCAGTTTGTGATAACTTCCCTAATCTATTATTTAATTTTGAAAACCATGATTCTTTCATATAATAATCTCCATACGTAATAGTATTTTACTACAAATGCGAAATATAATCAAGTTATTTTTAGTTTTGTTTCTTTTTCTTATATTATATGTATCGATATAATTTAGACTTATCCACAAACTTATTAAAAATTTATCCTCTGGGGAAAAGTGGAAAAATCAAAAAATATATTATTTAAAAATTAGCACTTTATTTTTTTGCTATTTTGTGATATGATAAATTAGAAAGGACTCTTCGCGTGGATATTATGACTAATTTAGAAGCTAAGAAATATCTAGAACAAGTTTTAGATCAATTAAAAAAAGAAACTCCAACAGAGAATTTAGATAACTTCGAAGAAAGATTTGGTGAATCTCGCGAAGTATTAAAGTTCGAAAACAATTATATTTACGTAATTGTGAAAGATCCTCTAACAAAACTCTTGATTGAAAAGTTTAATTCAAGAAGAATGAACGAAATTTTAACTGATTTATTACAAACAAAGACAGGATTTAAGTTTATCACAAAAGAAGATGCTGAAAAAGAAAACAAAGCAACAGAAAAATTAGCACAAGTAGATGCTATGAACTTTGAAAGAAGTTCAAGAAAACTAAGAGCTGAATTCACTTTTGATAATTTCGTTGTTGGTGAATCAAATAGGTTTGCTTTTGTGACAGCAATGAAAATTGCTGAATCTCCTTATGCAGTTTTAAATCCTTTGTATATATTTGGTGATGTTGGTTTGGGTAAAACTCACCTAATGATGGCAATTGGCCACTATATCTTAGATAGAAACATCAATGCAAATGTAATTTATACAACTGCCCAACAATTTACTGAAGATTATTTTGTATACACAAAGAAAGATACAAAGAATATTGAATTTTTCTATAATAAATATCGTCAAGCTGATGTATTACTTGTCGATGATATTCAATTCTTAGTTAATAAGCCTGGAACTCAAGAAGAATTCTTTAAGGTATTTGAATATTTACACGAAAATAACAAACAAATTGTTATTACAAGTGACCGTCCAGTAGGTGAATTAAAACTAATGAATAGATTAGTATCACGTTTCAGCTGGGGAATTGTTGTAGATATTCAATCTCCTGATAAAGATTTACGTGTTAATATCTTAAGACGTAAGCTAGAATTCATGATTTCTAATGTAAGTGATGTAAGTGATGACTGCTTAGAAGTAATTGCAGACAATTTCACTAACAATATAAGAGAATTAGAAGGCGCTCTTAGAAGATTTATCACATATTGTGTATCAATGAATCTTCCATTCACTGTTGAAAACGTGTATTATACTCTAGATGGTATTATGCCAAAGAATAAAAACAGTGAAAATAAAGATGATCAAGCAGTAGAGAAATTAAAAGATGTAGTGTCATCATATTTCCAAATTAGTAAGACTGATTTACTTTCTGCAAGTCGAAAACCAAATATTGTGTATGCAAGAAACATTTGCTTCTACATTTTAAGAACAGAATTTAAATTACAACTAGTAAAAATTGGTGAAATCTTTGGTGGAAAAGATCATACAACTGTAAATTACGGCTATGAACGCATAAAAGATATGTTGAATGAGAATAATAACACTAAAAACGATATCCAATATATCAAAGAAAAGCTGTTAAAATAGACTTTTCCACATATTAACATTCTTAATAATAAAAATAATTTAAAATAAATAAATTCAAAGGAGAAATAAAATGAAAATCCAAATAAAACGAGAGTTGTTGTTAAACAATTTGAATAATGTCAGCAGGGCATTATCTAATAAACCACAAATGCCAATTCTTACTGGTATGAAATTAGATGTTAAAAATAACTTTTTAACTCTAACAGCATCAAATTCTGATATTTCTATCCAAACAAAGATAGAAGCAAGCGATGATTTGTCAATAAAAGAAACAGGTGTAGTTGTATTACCAGGTAAATATTTTTGTGATATTGTAAGAAAATGTGATTGTGATTCTCTTCTTATTCAAACATTTGAAAAGAATTCTGTAAAAATATTAGCTGATCAATCTACATTTACTCTAAATCTACATGATAAATCAATCTTTCCATACATCGCATTCGATGATAGTCAAAACTTTATTTACTTAGATGGTATCAATTTAAAACAAATTATCAAGAAAACTGCTTTTGCAACTTCTCCATCAGAAGCTAAAATGGTTTTAACTGGTGTAAGCTTCACTGTAAATGGCGATAAATTAGAAGCAATTGCGACAGATAGCTTTAGATTAGCTAAGAAATATATGAAGATTGAAGGCATGAATGCCCAAATAAAAGCAATCATCCCATCTAAATCTCTAGATGAATTGAATAAGATAGTAGAAGAAGTACAAGAAATTGTTCAAATTCACTTCACTCAAACTAGAGCTTTGTTCAAATATAAGAATATTTTATTCCAAACTAGACTAATTGAAGGCAATTTCCCTAATACAAAGAGTCTAATTCCTACTGAATTTATTACAGATATCAAATTTAACAAGCAAGAATTAATAAATGCGATCGATAGAGCATCACTTTTTGTAGCAAATGATTTAGCAAATGTAATTAAATTTACTATAAATGAACAAAATGAGATCTTAATATCATCTTCAGCAAGTGAAATTGGTGGATCTTTAGAAAAGGTTAAACCAATTAGCTGCTCTAAATACTTAAATTTTGAAACTGCATTTAGTGCTAAGAACTTCTTAGATGCATTAAAAGCCTTTGATTCAAATGAAATCACTATTCATTTTACCGGTGAAGTAAAACCATTTATCATAAATAGTGATTATGATGTAAATCACATGCAATTAAATATGCCTGTTAGAATCTAATATTTACATAAATACATAAATAAATAAGAAAAAGAACCAAATCAATGGTTCTTTTTTCTTTTTATATTAAAATTCTAATTCATCAAACAAAGCTTTTAAGTCTTTTTCTAGTTGTTCCTTAAGTCCACGGTCATATGGAGGAAGTTCAACCTCATCAAAAGCACTAATTCCTTCAGCTTGAAGGTTTTTAACGATACTTCTATCCGCAATTGGGTTCAAAAGCTTTGCATGAGGAGTAAATTCTTGTACTTGTTCCTGTAATTTCTCTAAAGAAACCTTAGGAGCACGTCTATTTTTACTATATCCATTAGGAATTATGTACTTAATTGACTCTAAATCCAACTCATTATCAATAAAATATTGAATTGTGTTCCAAAAACCACCTAATCCTAGGGTATCTAGGCCTACTACAATACAAACATGATCACTTATTTCTAGTAATATTTCAGTTAAACGGCTACTTGAAGGTGGAAAATCCACTAAAATATAGTCAAAGAATGTTGCATATTCTTTAAACATGCTCTTAATTACCTTTTCTTGAGCTCTTTCATAAGTTAATTTCATTGATAACTTGTCTGTATTCAATGTTTTTATCAAATAAAGGTTCTCACGAACAGGAATCAGCAAATCTCCAAGCTCTGCACGGCCTGCAATATAGAATTCTAAGTAATTATCGTCGCTTTCGAAGATTTTATCGTCTTCACCAAAGATTTTAAAGATACTATTTTGGTCATCCGCACTTATAATTAAGACCTTTTTGCCTTGTTTAGCATAATAATGTCCTAAATAACCAATGAAAGTAGTCTTTCCTACGCCACCTTTCTTACAAAATACTGAAATTGTTGACATTTTTATCTACCTTCTCTACTCAATTTTTCTAGACAAGCCATCTCAATGTACGTAGAAACTTGCACTCCAGCCTCAATTGCAGCTAATTTAATACGTTTACGTAATGCTTTGTCCATAGTAGCAGTGTATTTTTCTCTACTTTCATCACTAACTTCAACAACTTTTGCCTTTGGTTTAGGTGTTTCTACGACTTTAACTTCCTTTACAGGTTCTTCAACTATAACTTCTGTTTCCTTAGCAGCTACAGTATCGTTTTTAAATGGATCTGTTCTCTTTTTAAATGGTGTATTCATAATTCCTCCTTACTAGATTGTTTACATATTTATGTATATACATACAAACATAAATAAATCTTTAAATACATACATAAAAGAATAAATACAACTATACATAAATACATACAAATGACACATTTTTACCATGATTTTAGAAAATTTGACCACAAATTCAATCTACTTTTTCTTGGTTTTGATCTTTTAAAAGGTCATTTTTTCTGTAATCGGCCGATATTTTAATGCAATTACAAAAATCAGTTAAAATTAAAACCTCGAAAACTGACTAAATTTTGCCCTAGAATCGTTTTTTGGCCTTTTAAGGTAAACTAAATTGTCCCGGACTTTCAAAATGATTATAAGCGAAATAATTTTTGGCCATTTTTGGGCCAATTTGACCGGTTTTAAGACCTTTAAAAGCAGATGAAAAGCTTAAAACAATTATTTTTATACATAAATACATATAAATGTAATTATGCTTATACATAAATATGTAAAAATGTATTTAAAATATTATGTATTTATGTAAATATGTATAAATCTTTCAATGTTGATCGTTTCAACAATCTGATTCTTAACATTTACAATATATATTATAAACTATATTTTTCATTAAATCAAGAAGGAAATAAGTAAATAAATATAAAAATATTTAAATAGATACATAAATACATAAATATGTATAGCAATATTTATGATTTTTGTGGTGTTTTTGCCCTTTTCGGCTGCTTTATAACAGAAAAATAGCCTAAATTAGCCCTAAATTTCCCTTGTACTGGCTTGTAAATAACTGATTTTACTATTTATAGATCATGATTAGTAAATAATTCTAGCTAAAATATCGGGTTCATACTGTAAAATGGCATAAATTGAGCATAATTTATACATAAATACATAAAACCATACGCGTTTTTGCTGCTTTAATTGTAAATATATGCATAAATACGTATTTATGTAGATATTTATATGTGGTTTTCTGTTAAATTGATGCAAATATGGTCATTTTATTGGCTATAACTCATACATAAATACATAAAACCATACAATTTTTGTAATTAAATTAGCACTAACAGACAATAAAACAGGCAGTAATAGAAGATTCAACTTAATTTAGTTTATATTTAAACCCCAATAAGCCAGATTTTATACATAAATACATAAAACCATACACAATTTTAGCCGATATTATGATAATAACGAGTAAATATATAAATATTTATGTATATATTTATTTAAAGAAAGGAGTAAATATGGAATTACATCTAAAATAAGACCAGAAATAGCATAAATATGGCAGATTATCTGTATGTATATACATAAAACCATAAATATTTAGTAATTTTAATGTCTTTATTTTCTATCTTTGGAAGATAAGTGCAAAATTAATGAAAAAAATGAGAAAATTCGTTAAAATAATGCTGGAAAATTGGTAAATTTTATGGTATAATATGTATATATATAATAAGAAAGAGAAAAAGGGCTAAAAAACAGGAGAAAATTATGGCAAAAGAAGTTAAAATTACTACAGAATATATTACACTTGGGCAATTTTTAAAATTTGTTGGCATAATTGACAGCGGATTTTTAGCCAAAATTTATTTAAGCGAGAACGAAGTGCTTATAAATGGCGAAATTGACTGCAGAAGAGGCAGAAAATTATATCCAAATGATCATATTGTTGTTGAAAAACAAGAATTTGTGATTAAATAGAGGTCTTATGTTCTACATAAATAGCATAAAACTTAATAATTTTAGGTGTTACAGTTCCAAAGCAATTACTTTTTCACCTAATATCAATATAATTTATGGTCAAAATGCAGTTGGAAAGACTACAGTTCTTGAATCTATTGCTTATTTAGGCTTGTTAAAGAGCTTTAGAGATGCAAAAGATGCTGATTTAATTAAAAACGATGAGTCGTATTTCTTTATAAATGGTAAGTTTAACGATGATGAAGACAAAAATATGGTAGATATTGTTGTTTCATACAATGACAAAGGTAAACATATTAAGAAAAACTCCTATATTTACCAGAAGAATAGCGATTATATTGGCTATTTCAATGTTGTTTCCTTTGATCCCAGTGATTTAGAGCTTGTAAAAGGAGCAAAAGCACTTAGAAGAAGATTCTTAAACATTAATATTAGCCAAATTGATAAGGAATACATGCTTTCTTTAATGAAGTACAATAAAATATTAAAAAAAAGGAACGAATATTTGAAAAATGATGATAAGAAAGCTGTTGATATGGTATATTTAGATACTTTAACTACACTTCTTGCTGAGGAAGCCAAGTATATAATAAGAAAAAGAAAAGAATTTATTGAAGAACTTAATCCATATATTAGAGAATGTTCTTTAAAAATGACAGAAGGAAAAGAAGAGGTAGAATTGACTTTTTCCCCAAATTCTGACGAATTAAATGTGGAAAAAGAATACAAATCAAAAGAAAGATATGATATTGCTGCTAAAAAGACTACTGTTGGGCCTCATAGAGACGACATATTAGTATTAATCAATAAAAAAGATGCTGACATTTACGCTTCACAAGGTCAAGTAAGAACTGCAGTAATAGCAATTAAACTAGCTTTATCTGAATACATGAAAAAAATCAATGATAAACAAATAATATTATTAGACGATGTATTCAGTGAACTAGATATGCAAAGACAAGAAGATTTATTGAATATTTTGAGCGAAAAAAATCAAATTTTTATCACTTCAACTGGTATTGAACATATTAATCAAGCAATTTTAAGTAAAAGCAACTTAATTGAGTTTAGAAAGGAAGAACAAGTATGAGTATTTTCGAAGAAGACAAAGACAATAAAATAGAAAACGAAGATAATCTAGACTACGGCTACGAAAACGAGGAGCAAAAAGGTCAAATCACTAAAAGTGAGGAAGATATTGCAAGATCAGACATTGAAGTAGACGATACTTTTGAAGAAAACAACGTAGATACAGGTGAAGATGCTGCCAAAAAGAAGGGAGCATCAAGTGATTCCTATGGCGCAAGCAATATTCAATTGCTAGAAGGACTTGAAGCTGTTAGAAAACGTCCTGGTATGTACATTGGTTCAACCGGACCACGTGGTCTACACCATTTAGTATGGGAAATTGTCGATAACTCTATCGACGAAGCACTTGCTGGCTTCTGTACTCATATTGAAGTTGAAATTTTACCTGATAACTGGATTAGAGTAACCGATAATGGTCGTGGTATCCCAGTTGGAATCCATCCAAAGACTGGTAAGAGCGCCGCTGAAGCTGTTTTTACTATTCTACATGCTGGTGGTAAGTTCGATGGATCATCATATAAGGTATCAGGTGGTCTACATGGTGTAGGTGCATCTGTTGTTAACGCCTTAAGTATTAAATTAAGAGTTGAAATTCATAAAGATGGAAAGATTTATGAACAAGAATACACTAAAGGACATCCTTTATACGATTTAAGACAAATTGGAGATACTAAAAACCATGGTACTCGTGTTTTATTTAAGCCAGATGCAGAAATATTTAAGGAAACTACAGTATTTGATTTTGAAACATTACGTGTTCGTCTTCAACAATGTGCTTTCTTAAATAAGGGATTAAAGATTACTTTAAGTGATAAACGTAATCAAAAGGAACCAAAGACTATCGTATACCATTATGAAGGTGGTATTAAAGAATATGTTGAGTACTTAAATAAGTCTAAAGCACCAATTCATCCACAAATCATATATGTAAATGGTAAAATTGATAATATTGAAGTAGAAATTGCAATGCAATATACTGAAGATTATACAAATAATATTTATTCTTTCATTAATAACATCTATACACCTGAAGGTGGTACTCATGAAGAAGGCTTTAGAATGGCTTTAACAAGAATTCTAAACAATTATGGAAAGAATAATAACATTTTAAAGAAAGATGAAGCTTTAACTGGTGATGACGTTAGAGAAGGTTTGACATCAATTATATCTTGCCGTCACCCAGACCCTCAATTTGAAGGACAAACAAAAGCAAAATTAGGTAACACTGAAGTAAGACGTATTGCGTCACAAATCTTATCTGATGGTTTAGACCAATTCTTGGCAGAAAATCCATCAGCTGCAAAAACAATTGTTGAAAAATCAATATTAGCAAGCCGTGCAAGACTTGCTGCTAAACGTGCAAGAGAAGCTACAAGAAGAAAGAACCCATTAGATTCGCTTGGATTCGCATCTAAATTAGCTGATTGTAGAAGTAAAGATCCTACAGTTAGTGAAATATACATAGTCGAAGGTGATTCTGCCGGTGGTTCTGCTAAACAAGGGCGTGATAGTGAATATCAAGCAATCCTTCCACTTCGTGGTAAGGTATTGAATGTTGAAAAAGCACGTGTTGATAGAGCTTTAGGCAATAACGAAATCGTATCAATGATTCAAGCATTTGGTACTGGTATCGGTGAAGAGTTTAATATCGATAATGCAAGATATCATAAGGTTGTAATTATGACCGATGCCGATGTCGATGGTGCACATATCAGAACATTACTTTTAACATTGTTCTATCGTTTTATGAAGCCATTAATTGAAGCAGGTTATGTTTATATTGCACAACCACCACTATATAAGATTACTCAAGGTAAGAGATTAGAATATGCATATAGCGATGAAGAATTACAAAAGATCTTAGAAACTTTCACAAATACTAAGATTTCTAAGCCTTTAATTCAACGTTATAAAGGATTAGGTGAAATGAATCCTGAACAATTATGGGAAACCACAATGGATCCTAAGAACAGAACCTTACTTCAAGTTACTTTATCAGACGCAATTGAAGCTGATACAGTATTTAGTATGTTAATGGGTGATGATGTAGAGCCACGTAGAGAATTCATTGAAGAAAATGCTGTTTTCGTAAAGAACTTAGATATCTAGGAGGATGTATTTTATGGATGATAAAGAAAAAGAACTTAATAATACAGATGAATCTTTAGATAAAGTTGAAGAAAACGACAATAATGATATCGAAAAAGATACAGCTAAAGAAGAAACTGTAGATTATGAAGAAGTATATACTCCTGATGAAGTTGAAGAAGGACATCATACTGGATATGTTAGAGAAGTAGATTTAGCACAAACAATGCGTACATCATTCCTAGATTACGCAATGTCAGTTATTGTATCACGTGCTATTCCTGATGTAAGAGATGGTATGAAGCCAGTTCATCGTAGAATTCTATATGGTATGAATGAATTAGGTGTATATTGTGATAAGCCATATAAGAAATCAGCACGTATTGTTGGTGATGTTATGGGTAAATATCACCCACATGGTGATACTGCAATCTATGAATCAATGGTTCGTATGGCACAAGACTTCTCATATCGTTATCAATTAGTTGATGGACATGGTAACTTTGGTTCAGTCGATGGCGATGGCGCTGCAGCTATGCGTTATACTGAAGCAAGAATGAGTAAGATTTCAATGGAATTACTAAGAGACTTAAATAAAAACACAGTTAATTTCATTGATAACTATGATGGATCAGAAAAAGAACCTGAAGTATTACCTTCTAAGTTCCCTAATTTACTAGTAAATGGAGCTATGGGTATTGCGGTAGGTATGGCTACGTCTATTCCACCTCACAACTTAACTGAGGTAATTGAAGGAATACTTGCTTTAATTAAAAACCCTAATATATCAATTGAAGGATTGATGACATATATCAAGGGACCAGATTTCCCTACTGGTGGTTGTATTATGGGTCTTTCACAAGTGCGTAAAGCATATATGACTGGTAATGGAACAATCACTATTAGAGCTAAATGTGAAATCAAGGAACTTGAAAAGGGCCGTCAAAGCATTATTATTACTGAAATTCCATATCAAGTAAATAAGAGGAAGATTATTGAAAGAATTGCGGAATGCGTAAAAGAAAAACTAATTGAAGGTATTACTAATATTCAAGATGAATCTAGTATGAAAGGTATGCGTGTTGTTATTGATTTAAGAAGAGACGCAAACGCAAATGTTATCTTAAATAACTTATATAAGCATACACAACTACAATTCAATTTTGGTATGAACACTTTAGTACTTGTTAAGGGACAACCAAAGGTATTAAACTTAAAAGAAGTATTAGAGAATTATCTAGAACACCAAATTGATGTAATTACTAGACGTACACAATTTGATTTAGATAAAGCAAAAGCAAGAGCCCATATCGTAGAAGGCTTAGTAACTGCAACAGCTAATATCGATGAAGTAGTTCAAATTATTAAGACTGCTGCTACTACTGATGATGCACTTGCAAGCTTAATGAAGCGTTTCAAATTAACTGAAGCTCAAGGTAAGGCTATTTTAGATATGAGATTATCTAAGATTGCATCACTAGAAGTTGAAAAGTTAAAAGAAGAATATGTTGAATTAAAGAAACAAATTGTCGACTTAACTGATATATTATCTAGTCACCAAAGAAAGTTAGATATCATTGTTGATGAATTAACTGAAATTAAAGAAAAATTTGGTGATGATAGAAAGACTGAAATTAGTTTAAGTGATGAACTTGAAATTGAAGATGAAGATCTGATTCCAGTAGAAGATGTAATTATCACAATTACTAATAAGGGATATGTAAAACGTATGACTGTTGATACATATCGTGCTCAAAATAGAGGCGGTAAAGGCATTACAGGCGCTAAGATGGTAGACGAAGACTTCATTGAGAAGGTATTATATACATCTAGCCATGATACATTACTATTCTTTAGTAATTTAGGTAAGATATATAAACTACGTGCATATCAAATTCCATATGCTTCACGTACTGCAAAAGGACTTCCAATTGTTAATTTATTGAACTTCGATGAAAATGAAAAACTTGCTGCAGTTTTAAATGTTAACGAAAAAGAAGATAAAGAAGGATATTTATTCTTTGCTACAAGAAAAGGTATTGTAAAGAAGACAGAAGTATCTGAATTCAAAAACATTAGAACAAATGGTATTCGTGCAATTCTACTAAACGAAGGCGATGAATTATTTAAAGTTGCTTTAACTGATGGTGAAAAAGATATCATCTTAGGAGCATCAAGCGGTAAAGGAATTAGATTCTCTGAATCTGATGTAAGACCAATGGGTCGTATCTCTGCTGGTGTTAGAGGTATCTTAGTTGAAGATCCAGCAATTGTAGTAGGTATGGCTGTTGTTAATACAGATGGTGATGAAATTGTTATTGTAACTGATAAAGGCTATGGAAAACGTACTAATGTAGATGCATTTAGAGTACAGGTTAGAGGTGGTAAGGGCGTTAAGGCTCTTAACTTAACTGCAAAGAATGGTAATCTAGCAGCTATTTTAACAGTTAGAGGTGATGAAGACCTAATGGTTGTAACTGATAAGGGTATGATTATTAGAACTCACCTTGACCAAATATTAACAATAGGTCGTGATACACAAGGAGTTAGAGTTATTCTTCTAAATGAAGGACAAAAGGTATCTAATATCGCAATTGTACCTCGTCAAGAAGAAGAAAATGAAGAAGATTTCACAAATGAATTTGAAGATGAATACGAATTAGATCTTGATTATAAATTCATGGATGAAAATAATCAAGAAGATGAATAATTCCGATGAAATAGGATAAGTATAAAGAAATATATTAAAGAGAGTAAGTGTTTGGTGCGAACTTATATATATGAATTTAGAAATCTACCTATGAGGAATACAATTTAATATTAAAAGTGAAGGATATTATCCTTAAGCAGGGTGGCACCGCGAATTTATTGAGATATAATTCGTCCCTACATATATTATTTATATGTGGGGACTTTTATTTTTAGGAGGAAAGAAAAATGATTGATATTAAATTTTTAAGACAAAACCCAGATGTTGTAAAAGAAAACATAAAAAAGAAATTCCAAGATGAAAAATTACCATTAGTTGATGAGGTAATTGCACTTGATGAAGAATTAAGAAAAACAATGGCTCAAGCTGACCAATTACGTGCTCAAAGAAACACAATGAGTAGCCAAATTGGTGCTTTAATGAGAGAAAAGAAAATTGAAGAAGCTAATAAGGTAAAACAAGAAGTAGCTGATATTGCGAAAATGTTACCTGAATTAGAAGCAAAAGAAACTGAACTTCAAGCTAAGATTAAAAAAGATATGATGACTATTCCAAATATCATTGATCCAACTGTTCCAATTGGAAAAGATGATAGTGAAAATGTGGAATTACAAAGATTCTTAGAACCACGTGTTCCAGATTACGAAGTTCCATATCATACAGATATTATGGAACGTGTTCATGGTATTGATTTAGATAGTGCAAGACGTGTTGCTGGTAATGGCTTCTATTATTTAATGGGAGATATTGCAAGATTAGAGTCTGCAGTATTATCATATGCACGTGATTTTATGATTAATAAAGGATTTACATATGTAATTCCACCATTTATGATTAGAAGTGATGTTGTTACTGGTGTAATGAGCTTTGCGGAAATGGATGCAATGATGTATAAAATTGAAGGCGAAGATTTATATTTAATTGGTACATCTGAACATTCAATGATTGGTAAATTTATTGATACAATAAATCCAAAAGAAAATCTTCCATATACTTTAACATCATATTCACCATGTTTTAGAAAAGAAAAAGGCGCTCATGGTATTGAAGAGCGTGGTGTATATCGTATTCACCAATTTGAAAAACAAGAAATGATTGTTGTATGTGAACCAGAAGATTCAAAAGCTTGGTTTGAAAAAATGTATAATTTTACTGTTGAATTATTCACAAGTATGGAAATTCCAGTACGTACACTTGAATGTTGTTCTGGTGACTTAGCAGATTTAAAGGTTAAGAGTATTGATGTAGAAGCATGGAGCCCACGTCAAAAAAAATATTTTGAAGTAGGTAGTTGTTCTAACCTAGGTGATGCACAAGCAAGAAGATTAGGTATTAGAATTAAGGGAGAAAATGGTAATTACTATGCTCATACTTTAAATAATACTGTTGCTGCACCTCCAAGAATGTTGATTGCGCTACTTGAAAATCATCTTCAAGCTGATGGATCTATTAATATCCCTAAAGTATTACGTCCATACATGGGAGGAAAAGCGGTAATTAAGTAATGAAAAAAGAAATATTTGCGCAAGTGTCATTGGTTTTAGGCATTGTATCGGTTTCTTTTTCCGCAGTTGAATGTTTTTTGCCACTCATTATTATTGGAATAATAATGGGAATATGTGCTATAGTTTTTGGAATAATCGTATTTAAAGAATATAAGAATAAGGCACTAAGTGGAATAATCCTTGGAGCAACTGGAATAATAGCATCAAGTATCTGGTTGTGCTTAGCGCTTATTATGAAATAAAAAAGGGCTTTAAGCCCTTTTTATTTTATCTAATAGTTCAACTAATTCTTCATTTGATAATTTGTTTTCACTAAAGTGGATATTAAATTGGTCGTTTTCATATCTAGGTATGATATGAATATGAAAATGATTGACAGATTGATATGCTAATTTACCATTATTGTTTAAGATGTTGATATCTTTCACATTTAATGATTTAGATATCTTATTTGCAACTATTCTTACAACATTAAAGATATGTTTTGCAGTATCTTCATCAAGTTCAAAGATATTTTCAAAATGTTGTTTTGGTACAACTAGAGTGTGGCCTATTGTTGCTTGTGATATATCTAAAAAAGCTAGGCACTTGTCATCTTCATAAACTGTATAGTTAGGAATGTTTCCTTTTATTATTTCACAAAAAATACACATATTAATGCCTCCTATGATTATTATAAACTAATTATTAAAATTATTCAATTGAAAGATGATAAATTAAGAAATATGTGATATAATATTTATAGGTGAAATTTATGAGTAGAACAAGAAAAATTGTGTTTTTAGCAATACTTGCAGCATTAGCATCTGTTTTATCGATTGTAGATAGATTTGTATCTGGTGCTATATTTTCATTTATTCCAGGTGCTAAAATTGGTATTGCGAATATTATTATACTGATTGCATTGATGAATCATGATTTTAAAGAAACATTTGCGCTCGTTTTATTAAAAGCATTAATCGGAGGATTGCTGGCATTTGGGCTAACTAGTTTTATAATTGGTGGTATTGCTTCCTTCCTAAGTTTTATTGTGATGTATTTCTTAATGAAGATAAAAGATAAGATAAGCTTATATTCTATTAGTATTGCTGGAGCCATAATTCATACTACATCTCAACTATTCACAATTAAGTTTATGTATGGCATGGGAAATGAAGTATTTGCGTATGGATTCTATTTGTATTTGATAGCAATCATATCTGCTGTTGTACTTGCAATACTTGCATTTTATGTTAATAAGTTATATTTGAATATATATAATAAGAAAGAAGATGAAAATAAGGATTAGGTTTATCCTTATTTTTATTTTATAGAATTGTTTTACAAGTTTTTTAAAATATGCTATAATATAAAAAAGGAAGAAAAAAATGAACAACAAATACTTAGAATTAAAAAAGAAAATTAGTGAATATGGAACTATCATCATTCATAGACATTCTCGTCCGGATGGTGATGCAATCGGAAGCCAAATAGGCTTAAAGGAAGCAATTAAGGCCACTTACCCATATAAAAAGGTATATGTAGTAGGTGATACTACTGAAAAATTTATGTTTTTAGGAGAAATGGATAATATATCAGATGATGTATATAATCAAGCACTAGCGATTGTTGTAGATAGTGGCGACGAATATTTAATATCAGATGATAGATATAAGTTAGCAAGATGTATTATTAAAATAGATCATCATATTGCGAAATCAAAATGGGATTGTGCTTCATTAGAAATAGTTGAATCTGATGAAGTAAGCTGTGCAAGTATGATTGCTGATATAATTTTTAAATTATCATTTAAACTAACAGATTTAGGAGCTAAGGCTTTATTTACAGGTATCGTAACTGATAGTGGAAGATTTAGATATGAAGGCACAAATGATAAAGTCTTTGAAATTGTAGCCAAATTAGTTAAGTACAACTTTAATTTAGATGATGTATACAGTAAAATTTATGTTGAAGATCTAGAAGTTGTAAAATTAAGAGCTAGTTTAACATCAAAATTTGTGTTAAGTGAAGGCGGAGTAGCATATTTAATGAATACTCAAGAAGATATAAAGAATTATAAAACTGATGTCTTCACTATATCTCGTGGTATGGTAGGTATTATGTCTGGCATTAGAGGTATTAATGTTTGGGCAAATTTTACTGAAGACGAGAATGGAAAAGTAATTGCAGAATTAAGATGCACTAGTAAATATAATGTTAATTCTATTGCTGTTAAGTGGGGTGGCGGTGGTCACAAACAAGCAAGTGGTGCAACTATTGCAAACTTCGATGCTGCAAAAGCAATGATAAAGGATCTAGAAGCACTTTTAAAGGAGAATAATGATGGAAATTAAAGAAAAACTAAATGATGTAAAAAATAAAATAGTTGATGCTATTAATGAAACATCAAAGAAAATTAAAAGTAGCGAAGAATATGCTGAAATAAACAACAAGTTACATAATGATGAATTTAGAACTATCAAAGAGCAAATCATCGATAAGATTGAAGAATACGATACTATCATTATTCATCGTCATGTCAGACCAGATGGTGATGCAATTGGTTCTGCATTAGGTTTAAGAGAGCTTATTAAAACAAATTGGCCTGATAAGAAGGTATATGCAGTTGGTGAAAAACTACCTGAATATTTAAAATTTGTTGGTATGCAAGATGAAATTGATGATAAGGAATATGATGGAGCCTTAATGATTGTTGTTGATACTGCAACATCTGACCGTATTAGCTTAAATAAAATGGATTTAGCAAAGGAAGTTATTAAGATTGATCATCATATTGTAACAGATAATTATGGTTCAATTAATTTGGTTAGAGAAAATTATGGTTCTTGTTCCTTAGTTATAACTGAATTATGTGATTCAATGAAATTAAAGATTAGTGCAAGTGCCGCTAGATATCTATATCTTGCTGTTGTTACTGATACTGGTAGATTTAAATATAAGGAAGTTGATGGAACTGCATTACGTTTAGCATCAATTCTATTAGATAAGGGCATTGATACAGAAGAAATCTTCAGCAATTTATATTCTAAGGATAAAGAAACATATCGTCTTCAAGCATATGTATTTCAAAATATTAAATACAGTGAAAATGGAGTTGCATATATGTTTATGACAAAGCGTATTATGAAACGCTTTAAAGTAAATCTTGAAGATGCATCAAATTGCGTAAATCTAATGGATAGTATTAAAGGTTCATTAATTTGGATTATGTTTATTGAGCATGATGATGAGATTAGAATAAGATTTAGAAGTAGATTTGTACCTTGTGTTGGTATTGCTAGTAAATTTTATGGTGGTGGCCACGAAAATGCTGCAGGTGGAAGAATATTAAATAAGAAAGAAATTAAGAAAGTAATATTAGAAGCTGATCAAGTATTAAAAGAATACAAGGCTAATAATGAGGATAAATTCTAAACTATGCGCATTTTAGTTACTAATGATGATGGATATAATGCTTTAGGTATTAAGAAGTTAGCAAATATCGCAAAAAAATATGGCGAAGTATTTGTGATAGCTCCTAAAGAAGAACAATCTGCAAAGAGTCATTCGATTAAAGTCAGACAAGATATCAAATTTAAGAAGGTAAAAGACATAATAGATGGTGTTGATACATATTATGCTGCATCTACACCTGCTGATTGTGTGCGTATTGCTTACTTTCATTTAGGTGCTAATTTTGATATAGTATTATCTGGAGTTAATAGAGGCTACAATTTAGGAGAAGATATCACATATTCTGGTACATGTGCTGCTGCTACAGAGGCTGCCATGCTTGGTAAGGTTGGTATTGCGCTATCTTGTAATTTCAAAGAAGTTGAAGATATCGATTATGCTTTAGAATATAGTCTTGATTTCATATTTAAACACAAACTATATGAAAAATGGCCACTTCTTAATGTAAATATGCCAGCAGAATTTAAAAAGATAGTATTTACAAGACAAGGTAAAACTCATTATGTATCAAATTATAGTGAGAAAAACGGAAAACTTGCTAGCATCGGAAGACCAGTTGAGGCAGAAGATGGTATTGAATTAAGTGATGTAGATTTAACATATAAATCATATATCACTATTACACCTTTAACTTATTCACGTACAAATGAAGAAGTCTTAAAGTCATTTATTGAAGAATTTGATAAGAAATAATTAGTTCTTTAATAAAAATGATAATTAATTTTTTAAAACACTTGAAAAATTTATGAAAATAAGATAAAATATATAAAGATTAATGGAGGACATATATGAACGAAAGAAATGATTCTTTATTAGAAATAGCTGTTAACCTAATGAAGAGAAAGAAAAAACCTCAAACTTTAAAATCTATGCTTAATGAAATTTTTGAACGTAAGGGCATCGAACAAACTGAACAAGCAGTTGCTCAATTCGAAGTAGATTTTATGCTAAGTGGCTTATTCATTTATTGTGGTGAAGATAAAGATAAAAACCAATTATGGGATTTAAAAGAACGTCAACCTTCTTCATTACTTGATAAAGACGGTGGTGTATTAGATCTATACGAAAACGATGAAGAAGCTACAAAGAACGAATTAAGAGATGACGTAGACTTCGCTGATAAAAACGTTGATGATTATATTAATGATGATGAAATCGATAAGAAAGATGATGAAGATGATATCGAAGAAGAACTTGGTCTTGTTGGCGAAGATGAAGAAACAAGTGAAATTGATTCAGATGATATGAGTCGTTCTTATGACGATGATGAAGATGAATATGAAGACATCGATGAAGAAGACGAAGAAGATGACATCGAAGAAGCTTTGAGAAAACAAAGAAAATAAGATAATTAGCATTAATTGTAAAATTAATGCTTTTTTATTTGTTTGCAAAAAAGAAGAATATTTGATATAATATAATTATAAATGGATGGAGGTGTCTTCTATGTATATTATGGATGGCAAGGAAACAAGTAGAGAATTAAAAGAAGCCTTAAAAATGCAGGTTAAAGAATTACCAAGTAAACCAAAACTTTTTGTAATCTTGGTTGGTGATGATCCAGCAAGTAAAATATATGTTGCATCTAAGGAAAAAGCATGCAAAGCATGTGGAATAGAAGCACTTACTCTTTGTTTACCGGCTGATGTTAGTCAAAAAGAAGTAATTGATGAAATTGAAAAAGCAAATAAAGATAAATCAATTAACGCAATATTAGTTCAATTACCACTTCCAGATCATATCAATGAAAAAGATGTAATAGCTGCAATTGATCCAATGAAAGATGTTGATGGATTAACAAGTGCTAATCAAGGAAAACTATTTATGGGCCAAAACGGTCTTGTACCATGTACTCCAAAGGGAGTAATGCACTTATTTGAGAAATATAATGTTGATTTAACAGGCAAGAATGCTCTTGTTATTGGAAGAAGCTTACTTGTAGGTAAGCCACTTGCAATATTGATGCTAAATAAGAATGCAACTGTAACTATTGCTCATTCAAAAACAAAGAATCTAAAAGAATTATGTTTAGGAATGGATGTTATTGTATCTGCAGTAGGTAAACCAAAAACAATTACTGCTGATATGGTAAAAGAAGGAACTATAATTGTTGATGTTGGTATCAATAGAATTCACGGAACTATTGTTGGCGACGTAGATTATTTAAATGTATCTCCTAAATGTGCACGAATCACTCCAGTTCCTGGTGGAGTTGGCCCAATGACAATTGCGTGCTTACTTGAAAATGTTGTTGAATGCTACAAAATGCAAAAGGAGATAGAATAATGAAGCTAATTGTTGGCTTAGGTAATCCTGGAAAGGAATATGCAAATACCCGTCATAATACGGGTTTTATCTTTATTGATCGATTAGCAAAAGATTATAAAGCTAAATTTAAATTAGATGTAAAACTTAAATGTGAAATATGTGATATCTTAATTAATGGTGAGAAGGTCATCTTAATTAAGCCACAAACATATATGAATTTAAGTGGTACATCAGTTAAATTAGTATGCAATTACTATAATATTGATGTAAGTGATATCTTAGTAATCCATGATGACCTAGATTTAGAAGTCGGAAAGATTAGGTTTAGAGCACATGGAAGTAGTGGTGGTCATAAAGGAATCCAAAATATTATTGATAATTTTGCTACTGATGAAATAAAGAGATTAAAAATAGGAATCGATAAAGTAGAATCAAAATATACTATTGATTATGTTTTAGGCAAATTCACTAAGGAAGAATTATCTATTTTAGATATCTTCTTAGATAAAATAAGTGATATGATATATGATTTTACATCTATCACATTTGAGAATTTGATGAGTAGGTATAATAATTGATATGAAAAACATTCTTAGTCTTTTTAAGAATAATCAAAATATCCAAACTGTATTAAGTGAATTAAATAATAACAATATTATTAAAATAACATCGACAACAGATAATCACAATGTATTATTATCTTCACTTTTATATGAAGAAAATAATGAGTTCGTGTTCTATGTTGCCAGCAATGTTTATAAAGCAAGTAAGTTTTATGACAGTGCTGTTAAGGTCTTAGGTCTAGATAATGTTAATTTATATGTATCTAACGAAGTTGTAGCAACCGAAGTTGATGCAGTTAATAAAGAATTTCTATTTGAAAGACTTCAAACTGTTACCAATATTTTAGAAAACAAGAAGAAATTGATTGTATGTGATGTTAATTCTTGCTTAAAAGAATTAATGCCAAGAAAAATTATTGATAAGTTTGTGCTAAGATTAAAACTTGGTGATGATATTGAAAGAAAAGACTTAATTCTACATTTAATTAAGCTTGGATATAAGAAAGTGCCAACTACTAACACAGTTGGCGATTTTAGCGTTCGTGGAGAGATTATCGATATATATCCAATTAATTATGACAAACCTATTAGATTAGACTTCTTTGATACAAGCATTGAAGCAATCAAATTCTTTGATAAAGATAAGCAAATATCAATTAAAGGCGAAAAACTTAATGATCTTGTAATTATGCCATATACAGAATTGATATATGAAGATATCAAAGATTTAGAAAAAGCATTAAATTCAACTAATTATAATATAAATCAGGATTTAGAATATTTAAAGAATTATACATATAGTGAAAGATTAAAGAAATATGTTCATTATCTATATGATAAGACTGAATCTATCTTGGATTATACAGATAATAAAGCGATAATCTTTGAAGATTTAAATAATTTACAGTCAAGTTATACGAAAATGATAGAAGAATTGAATTATTATTTTTCATCTAAAGAAGAATATAAAGATATCGATATCGCATATGGACATGATTTCTATAAATTATTTGATTATGATAAATGTGTTTTAACATCATATTTTGCATCTAAGGGTGAGAAGAATATTGTAAAAGTTGATAAAACTTTAGATATAGGTGCATATGAAGCAATTAATTATCAAAACAATATTAAACTTTTAATTGAAGATTTAAGAAGAGAAGGAAAGTATATACTTACTTTTTCTAAACTAGAATACTTAAATCTAATGAAAGAAGTTTTAGAAGCTAATAATATTAAGTATTCACTAAATGAAGAAAGCAGCGAAAAAATTAGATTGATTAGATGTGATAACAGCATAAGCTATGCTTTCTTTGATGGTATATATGTAATTGATGAAGCAAATATATATAAGAAATCAAAAAGTAAATATGTAAAATATCGTTCTACTGAATCAACTTCGCTAATTAATTCTAAAGATGATTTAAAGATTGGCGATTATGTCGTTCATTATGATTATGGTATTGGTAAATACTTAGGTATTAAGACTGTAAACACAAATGATATCGTTAATGATTATATTGCGATACGTTTTGCAAACGTTGATTTATATATACCTGTTGAAAATATTAATTTACTAGAAAAATATCAGGGAGAAGAAGGATATATTCCTAAACTTACAAATGTAGGCACAAAGGAGTGGGAAAAGAAAAAAAAGAGCATCAAAGAGAAATTATTGAATGTTGCTCGTGATCTAATTCTTCTTCAAGCATATAGGGATAGTAAAGAAGGATTCAAATATTTAAGCGATAATGAAATGCAAGAAGCATTTGAGGCTGATTTTGAATATAATGAAACAAACGATCAAATAGAAATTACCAATGAAATCAAAAAAGAAATGGAAGAAGGTAAGATAATTGATCGTCTAGTATGTGGTGATGTCGGTTATGGTAAGACAGAAATTGCGATAAGAATTGCGTTTAAAACTGTATTGAGCGGAAAACAAGTTGCATATTTAGCTCCAACTACTATTCTAACAAGACAACATTTCTATACATTTAAAGAAAGAATGGAAAAGTATGGAGTAAATGTTGCATTATTGAATCGTTTAATTAGCGCAAAAGATAAAAGAAAAATCGAATCAGATTTACAAAGTGGTAAAATTGATGTAATAATTGGTACACATGCTTTATTAAATGATGTAATTAAATATAAAGATTTAGGTTTATTAATAGTTGATGAGGAACAAAGATTTGGTGTAAGCCATAAAGAAAAGATCAAACAGTACAAAAATAATATAAATGTACTTACTTTAACAGCTACACCAATTCCAAGGACTTTACAAATGGCAATAATGGGTGCCAGACAAATGTCTTTAATGGAAACGCCTCCTGCTAATAGATATCCAATTCAAACATATGTGTTAGAAGAAAACGATGCAATCATTAAAGAAGCTATATATAATGAATTGGGTCGTGACGGTCAAGTATTCTATTTACACAATCGTGTTGAAGATATTGAAGTAGTAAAAAATAAGCTTAGAAAGCTTGTTCCTGAAGCAAGAATTATTGTGGCACATGGCCAAATGACAAAAATTCAACTGGAAAATTCGGTGCAGGCCTTCATAGACCACGAATATGATGTATTGTTGTGTACAACAATTATTGAAACTGGAATTGATATTCCTAATACCAACACATTAATTGTTGAAAATGCTGATAGATTAGGCCTTGCGCAAATGTATCAAATAAGAGGACGTGTTGGTAGAACGAATAGAGTATCATATGCATATTTCATGTATAAACATGACACAATACTTACTAATGAAGGTAAACAAAGATTACAGGTAATAAAAGAATTCACAAGTTTTGGTAGTGGATTTAAGATTGCATCCCGTGATTTAGCTATTCGTGGTGCTGGTGATTTCTTAGGTCATGAACAATCAGGCTATATCGATGCTATTGGTATGGACTTATATATGAAACTACTTAATGAGAGCATTAATGAGGTTAAAGGAATTAAAACTGAAGATGAAATTAGATATACAAACACAATTGAGGTATCTAAACATGTCGATGATTCTTATGTAAGTGATGATGATATTAAGATATATATCCACAAAACTATTGACTCGATTAATTCAAAAGAAAGAAGAGATGAAGTAATCGATATCTTAACAGATAGGTTTGGAAAGTTAAATGATGAGATTATTTTATATATCAATAAGAAATATTTTGATTATTTAAGTGAAAAATGTAAGGTAGAAGAAATTACCGAAAATGATTTTAAAGCAAAAATTGTGTTTTCTAAAGAATTCAGCGAGAAGATGGATGGAAAAACAATGATGAGAGTAACATATGAATTGGGTAAAGATTTCTCACTTGAATATAAAAATAAGAGATTCATTGTTTATATTATAAAAATGGTAAAAGGAAAAGCATGGATTAATAACGCAATCGAATTCTTTGAGAATATTTCTTAAATAAAAACTTGAAGAAATTAAAGGATTATGCTATAATACTATTAATTGAGGTTATAATACTTAGGAGGAAATATGAAAAATTATAAATTACCATATATCATCAGTGGATGTTTTGGAGCAGTTGGTCTAGTTTTATGGATCATCGTTATCTGTGAAAAACTATTCAGCAAGGCTGTTTCTCCATCATGGGTTAAAACTCTTCAAATCATTGGTTTAATCGCATTTGCAGTTGCATTATTGATATTAATCGCAATTGTAGTTGTTGCTAGCATCGAAGATAAGAAGACAAGTAAAACAGTAAAAGCTACTGATGAAGAGATTTTATCTAAATATAAATCTAAAAAAAGCAAATAAATACTAGATTTTATCTAGTATTTTATTTTATTTTTGATATAATAAGTATGTGAGGATGTATTATGAACGAAAAAACATATAACTTAACATCAAAAAAATTGAATATTATATGTAATCATTGTGGTTCTTTAGTTCACATTAAGAAAGATGAAGAAGTAAGATGTAAATATTGTGGCGAAGCTATTGATTTATCTATTGCGTTTAACCAAGATGTAGGAATACAGAGTGAAAGCTATTATATTTATCAGCTTAAGGCTGCAATTATCAATGATAATGAAGAATTAAAAAAGCAGGCAATTGATAATTTATCATTATTAGAATCTAAAAACGACATCTTTTTACACATAATGAGACGAAAAGCCTTAAAAAATGTAACTGATAAGCGCGATTTGGATTTTATTATTGAATATTTAATTATTCAAAATAAAGATTATAGTCTAGAAGATAAGAAAAAACAAATCAAAAAATGTGATTATAAAGATGAATATTTAAAAAGATTAGAAGATAATAGTGAAGACCAAGAATTATTCAACAACTTATACGAAGTAAAGGAAGAATTAAAATCATATGATAAGATTGTTGATAACTCATATAAATTTGGAATATTATTTTCATCAATTGGTCTTATTATATCGATATTGATATTGTTTTTGTCGAAGGTGTTGTTTAAAGAAGAGATTGTATTTGCGTCTACTATCGTAATTTCAGTACTTCCAAGTATATTATTTAGCTTATCTGTAATTAAATTCATAAATATAAAGAAGACTTTTATAAATATTATTATCTTTATAGCCCTACTTGTAGTGATTTTTATCATTCTATCCTTCTTGTTGAGCTTAAGATATAATATTGGAAGCGAAAATGGTATTATAAACAACTATATTTATCATCTAAAAAACTGCCTAAGTGAGATTAATGAAGCAATTAATAGTGCTTTTGGAGGTTCAAATGATTAAATATAAATACCTATACGATAATTATTTAAAGGAAATTGATGATCAAAGAAAAGACTTGGCTCATGATTTAGAGATAAAATTAAACGAAAATGATCGTGAAATCAACTTTATCAAGGAAGATTTGCGTAAGGCAGATAAAGCATATATCGCAATTGCAGCTCTTTTTGCGATATTATTGTATCCATTTTATATCTTTATGCAAGAATATCTATACACTTGGACGATTTTTATCTATGCTTCGGTCTTTGTGTTAGCTGCATTAGTGGTATTTATCATTAAAATTGTGCTAAAAAGTAAGATTAAAAAGCTAGGAGTAGAAGAAAGTGCCAAGGCACAAGAGGAAAATAAGGCAAAATACACTAAAAAACAAGAAGAAATATATGATATTTGCTTATTCATCATTACTGTAAATGAGAATTATGACTACTTAATGAACTATACAGGTCAGAAACAAAAGGAAGAATACGAAAAATTAATGAAAAAGCGTAAAGATATCATAAATTTGAGTATGAATTTTAAGCCAAATCCAGAAAAATATGAAAGATATTTGAATGATTGGATGGCAAGAAGAGAAAAAGAGGAATAATTCCTCTTTTTTAATTCAATTTAAAGTTTTAAAAATGCTATATTTTTCTACAACAAAATTAGTATTATTTTTTAGAATAAAAATAGATTATTTATCTAAATAAAAACTGCATATTAAAACATTTTAAAAAGACTAAGTTAAATCAAATAATTTAAAAACATCTAAAAATTTATAAAATCAATACAAAAAAATGATTTTATTTTTGCGAGTCTTTTTTATTTTATCAAAAACAGGGCAAATTTGGGCGAAATTTCCATTTTTAAAGATTTCACAATTAAGTTTTCGTTGAAAGACTTTTTTGGAAAATACGCGAAATTTCGGGTTTGGTCTAAATTTTGGGGAAAAGTTGATGATTTAAGAAAAAATTTGTGATATAATTTTAAAATGAAAGAAAAAAATGTGGAAAAATATTGCTGATTTTTTTAGATTAGATTTTGATATTTTTTTCATGCCATTTTCAAGAATTATTATTTAAAAATAAGAAAGGATATATTATATGAAAAATAAAGCTGCTTTTTTCGTGTTAATTTCTTTGTTTTTCTGTTTGTTTTTAGTATCTTTTATTAAGGAAATGCCTTCATATTTAATATCATCGCTTTTATATGTCTTTAATGAGGCCAAAAATATCGATATTTTAGGTATTTTATTTGAATATATATTATATTTTGTAGTATATTTTTTGTTTGGTTCATTATTAATGATGGTTATATTTGAAAATATTGATTCTTTAAAGTATTTAATCATCTTTTCTATATTAATAATGGCGGCATCTGTAGTATTTTTTATGATGATTAGAAGCTTTTTTGATTCAATTGATTATTTTAAATACTTCTTTAGGTTTGTTGTAGGATTAATTTCCGAAGTAATTACGTTTCTCATTATTAATAATAAAGCAAAAAGAAAAAATAAATAAAAAAATATTCGTAAATGCGAAAAAACTATTTACAAAGTATTTTTAATGTGTTATAATTTATTTGTAAGGAAGCTTACAGGAGAAGGATCTCGCATTTTACACAAACAACTCTTATTCCCTCTTTAACAAAAATCCAATAATGTTTGTGATTTCATAATGTTTCCTTGTGTGTATTTCATGAATATTTAAATGCAAGGTCCAAGGTAGTTCTGAAAAAGAACTACTTTTTTTAAAATTTTAGTATTATTTTAAAATATTTGTGTTATAATATGTAAGATTTTTAGTAATAGTGGAGGCTATATGAAAAAAATAGTTGTATTTTTTGTGTTATTATCAGCAGTGCTATTTATGTTTGGGTGCAAAAATGAGAGCGCTAAAATGGAAATTAAGGGTAATGATACAATAGAAGTTGGTTTTAGTAGTGAATATAAGGTATATTATGAAGATCAGATTCTAAGTGAAAGCGAATTTTACTGGATTATTGATAATACAGAGGTTGCTGGTCGTGCAGGTTCTACATTATATGGACTTGATACCGGTGTTGTGAATATTAAAGCTGTATTAAAAGAAGATCCAAGCGTTTATGTTAATAAAACTGTTACTATCATTGAATCTGTAGTCGAAAGTGTAAGTTTACGTAACGCAAAAACAGATGTTAAAGTGGGAGATCAATTCATTGTTACTATTTTAACTGAGCCTAGCGATGCAGTTTTAGATGTTGATGCTATTTGGCAGTGCGATAATGAAGATGTTGTCGCAATTGATCCTGCTGATGGAAGTGCTATTATAACTGCTTTAAACGAAGGAAGTGCTACTATTACTGTTACTTGTTCAAGTGCAAGTGCTTCATTTACTATTAATGTTACAAAAGCAATCACTGAAATTGAAATGTATAATGATAATGAAGCTAGTGTTTCATCAGTTTTATACTTAGATTTCAATATTGATAATCCAGTAATTGAAGCATTGAGTGATAATATTGAAGTTACAAACAACTATTTATATGGCTTAAGTGAAGGACTTGCTAAAATTAAGGTTAGTCAAAAGAATAATAAGAAGCTTGAATCTAAGACATTTGAAATTAATATTGTGAAAGAAACAAACAAATACGAAGATGCAAATTCTCAAGAAGAAACACAAATCAATGATTTCTTGAGTAAGATGTCTTTAGAACAAAAATTAGGCCAAATGTTTATGCTAGATCTTCAAACTATTCAAACTGGTTGGAGAATTGTTCAATATAGTATTGAGATGGATGATAAGGGTGTTTATTATTATGCTAATAATGACCCTACTAATGCACAATATATCAATTCTTTAATTAAATCATACCCATTTGGCAATTTAATTGTGGATTCATCACTTTCATTAAATGGTTCAAATGTTAGTAATTTAGTTCTTGGAATGCAAACTAATTTCTTGAGCACTAATAAAATTGGTGGAATTGTGCATGTTATTAGTCAAGATGGTGGAACAAACTTAGGTGATGGCTTTAATGAATACCTAAATAATCTAACTATTGGTACAATTAATGATTATGGTATTGCTAGTAAGTATTTTGCGACATATGCATCTGATTTTGCAGCATCTGGTGTAAATTCATATTCTACATATGCTTATGCTTCCAGCAATTCATCTAGAGAAAAGTTCTCTAATGTATTCAGTAAACAGGTTTTATATTCAAGTATTTATTATAATTCATTCAAAAATAATGGCTTAGGCTTATCTCCAATTCTATCTTATGGAAATGATAAGAATAATTTATATATTAAGAGTGCTATTAATGAAGGAATTGATTCTATTTCAATTACTGATAATGAATATGCAATGAATAAAGGTAAATCTATTTCTCAACAATTAAGAGAAGGTGGCTATAAAGGATTAATTATTGATATTGATAATCATTATAATCCTGAAGAATACATGGTATATGAAGGAAGATGGGATTATGATAATAACTTCTATTACTTATTAGACTATTATGTTAATGCTATTAAAGAAGGAGTTAACTTATTTAAGTTAAATATCTTCTTAGAAAATACATCTGATCGTCGTAATTATCGTAATATTGCAAGAAATGAAGAAACTTTCAATTTCTTAAATGCCTTAGAAGAAAAGGTAAATGATGGAACTATTAATATTAATGATATCAACGAAAGTGTTAAAAAGATATTATTATATAAGATAAGACATAATTTAATCCAGGGTACATATCCAATTGATGAATATAGACCTAACGAAGATAATCAAAAATATATCAATTCAATCGATAATGGCTATAATACTATTTCATATACAGGTAAATTTAGTGCCATTAACAAGAACAATGAAGTTGATGTCATCTTTGGTGATAGTGATGTTACATCATTAATTGGTAACGCATCATATATTTCAAGAGGATATAAGAATTTAAATAGATATCAAATTAGCTATGATAATTTAGATGAATCTAGTGATAAATGTATCTATAAGAAATTAAATGCAGATTCGCAAGTAATAATGTTCATTAGAGGAGATATCTATACATATATGTACACAGAGCCTTATACTGATGGTGAGGGTAATACATATGAAGCTGTTAACTATAAGGATGTTAAATACAAAGATATCTTAGTTGAAGTATTAAAATATACATCTAAAGTAACTCTTGTATTTTTAGATGATCCAGCTGATGGCGATGACTACAATGATTTTGATTTATTGAAGATTTATCTAAATTATAATGCTTGGGATACATTTAATCCACTATTTGACGTTTTAGAAAAAGGAAATGCAAGTGGAGTTACAATAAATGAAAAATAAAGAAAGAGCGATATTATTCGCTCTTTTTACTTTGTGTTAAAATAATATTGAAGAAATTGAGTAAATGTGATAAAATAAACAAGTGAAATAAGGTGAATAAAATGTATGATATTATAGTTATTGGTGGAGGCCATGCCGGAATTGAAGCAGCTTTAGCCGGTGCGCGCACAAATCAAAAAACATTAATGATTGTCGGTAGTATTAAAAGAATTGGTAATATGCCATGCAATCCATCTATCGGTGGTCCCGCAAAGGGAGTAATAGTAAGAGAGATTGATGCACTTGGTGGCGAGATGGCACGTGCTACTGACAAGACATTACTACAATTAAAGATGCTAAATAGTTCCAAAGGACCAGCTGTTAGAGCACTTCGTGCCCAAGCTGATAAAACATATTATCCTAAATATATGCAAGATTTGTGCTTAAACACAGAAAACTTAGAGGTTAAAGAAGCATATGTTACTGCAATTATAACTGAAAAGATTAATGCTAAGAAGCATATTAAAGGAATAGTAGTTGATAATGAAGAGTATTATTGTAAGAAATTGATTATTGCATCAGGTACATATCTAGATTCTTGTATTTTATGTGGGTTCACAAAAACACCATCTGGTCCTGATCAAGAGCCTACAACTTCACTTCTTAGTCAAAGCTTAAGAGATGAAGGCTTAGAATTAATCAGACTTAAAACAGGAACACCTCCTCGTATTAAGATTGACACAATTGATTATGATGTAATGGAAGAACAATATGGCGACGATGAACTATATCGTTTCAGCGAAGAAACTAAAATTGAAGATATCAAACCAAAAGATAAGCAAGTTAAATGTTATTTAACATATACAACTGATGAAACTCACAGAATAATAAAAGAGAATCTTGGTAAAAGTAGTATGTATTCTGGATTAGTAAGAGGAGTTGGACCTAGATATTGTCCATCAATTGAAGATAAGATTGTGCGTTTTAGTGATAAACCACGCCATCAATTATTTGTGGAACCTGAAGGAACAGGAATTGATGAAATGTATATACAAGGTTTTTCAACATCTATGCCACATGATGTACAGGAATTAATGGTACATTCACTCCCAGGTTTCAAACATTGTACAATCACAAAATATGCATACGCAATTGAATATGATGCTATTAATCCACTTGAGCTTAAAAATACATTAGAAACCAAAAAGATAGAAGGCTTATATTTTGCTGGTCAAGTTAATGGTACAAGTGGCTATGAAGAAGCAGCGTGTCAAGGTTTAATCGCGGGAATCAATGCAAGTTTGAACAATCGTGGTATGAAAGAACTTGTATTACGTCGTGATGAAGCATATACTGGTGTATTAATTGATGATTTAATTACTAAAGGTGTTAGAGATCCTTATCGTATGTTAACATCTCGTGCTGAATTTAGATTAATACTAAGACATGATAATAGCGAAGAAAGACTTCTTAAATATGGTCATTATGCTGGGCTGATATCTGATGAAAGATATAATAGATTTTTAGCTAAGAGAAAGAAGTTTGAAGATATCTATAATACCTTAAAAGAAAGTAAGATTAATCCAAAACCTGAGGTAAATGAATATTTAAGTAAGAATAATAAGGGTGCGATATCAGAAAAAGTATCTGCATATGATTTATTAAAACGTCCAGAGATTAATTTAAGTGATATTTCATATTTGTTTGATTTAAAATTTGATTTAGATAAGTTCGAGGAAGAAGAATTAATCATAGAAATTAAATATGAAGGATATATAAAGAAGGAATATACTTTAGCTCGTAAGATGCAAAGTATGGAAAATTGGAAGATACCTGCAGATATCAACTATGATGAGATTGCAAATATTGCAAGTGAAGCAAGAGATAAATTAAAGAAGGTGCTTCCAGCAACAATTTCACAAGCAAGTCGTATAAGCGGAGTTAATCCAGCAGATATTTCTATCTTACTTGTATATTTAGAAAGTTATAAACGCAATGAAAACAAAAATAATTGATATTTATAATAATGAAGCTTTTAAGAAATATTATGAATTTCTAATAAGTGAGAATGAAAAATACAATTTAACAAGTATTACTTTAGAAAATGAAGTATATGTTAAACATTTCTTAGACAGTCTTGCTTTAGAAAATATCATGGATTTAAAAGATATCAGTTTATGTGATGTTGGTAGTGGTGCAGGTTTTCCATCGATTCCTTTAAAGATTATGTATCCAAATATTAAATTAACCATCATTGAACCAACATTAAAAAGATGCAAGTTTTTAGAAAGCTTAGTTGAATTATTAAAATTAGAGAATGTTGAAATAATTAATGATCGTGCTGAGAATATTAAAAATAGATATTTTGATATTGTTACTGCAAGAGCTGTAAGTAATTTAAGTATCTTACTTGAATTATGTATTCCACTTGTAAAAGTGAATGGATACTTTATAGGATATAAAGGATCTAATTACAAAGAAGAGTTAGAAGGTGCAAATGGTGCAATTAAGGCACTTAATGTGAAGCTTGTAGATGTTTATGAATATGATCTAGAAGAATATGGAAGACATTCATTAATTAAATTTTTGAAAGATAAAGAAACAAATAAGATTTATCCAAGGCCATATGCGCAAATAAAGAAAAAACCACTATAATAAGGAGAGGAATATGAGCAAGATAATTGCGATTACTAATCAAAAAGGTGGTGTTGGTAAAACAACAACCACAATTAATTTAGCAGCTGCATTTGCGAACAAGAAATTAAAGGTTCTAGTAATTGATTTAGACCCTCAAGCTAATGCAACAATAGGATTAGGAATATCAAGAGAATTGATTGATGCAACAAGCTTCGATTTAATGACAAAAGATATTAATGCAAGTGATGTTATCTATCGTAATTTAGATAGTAAATTTGAAATTATTCCATCTTCTGTAAAACTAGTTGATGCATATGAGATATTATTAAATAAGAAAGATAATGAATTAATTTTATTTAATAAAATAAAAGATTTAAAAGAAGTGTATGATTATATTTTAATTGATTGTCCACCTACTTTAGGAATACTAGTAGATAATGCGCTATTTGCAGCAGATTCTGTAATTATTCCAGTAGAATGTGAATATTATGCATATGATGCTTTAACACAAATGGTTAATAAGATCAATCAAATTCAAAAAAATAAGAATGAACTTTCAATGTCTTTAACAATTGAAGGTGTATTATTAACTAAACTTGATAATAGAAATCTATTTGGTTATAAGATTATTGAAGAAGTAAAAGAAATGTTTCCAAATAAAACTTTTAAAACAATCATTAATCGTTCAACACATTTACAAGAAGCACCAATGCATGGTCAAACAGTATTACAATATGCGTTTAATTCAAAGGGCTCAAAGGAATATCGAGAACTTGCTAAAGAGATTATCTTTAATAATCAAGAATAGAAAGGAGATAATATGCCAATAATCGAATGGTTTAAAAACAACGCTAAGGATTTAATTTTCACATTAATTGCGATTGTTAGCGCAATTGTTATCTTCGCTATTTTAAAATTTATATTTAATCGTACTAAGAAAGGTAAGTCTAATAAAGCAATTTCTTTGCTTTCACTTATTTATAATATTTGTAGATTCTTACTTACAGCAATATTTATCTTTGTGATTATTGCTATATGGGGTATGGATCCAACTATTGGTCTTGTTATATTCTGCACAATTCTTGCTATTGCTGGTTTAGGCTTCCATAGCTTATTAAATGATGTCTTTGTTGGTATGAATACAATATTTACTAATATGTATGAAGTAGATGATTATGTATGTATCAACGACTTTAAAGGTAAAGTAATTAGTATTTCTATCAATAGAACAGAAATCTTAGCATCTAATGGTGAAATAAAAACAATCGCAAATGGATTAATTAAAGAAGTAATTAATTATTCTAAGAATCCAATTAGTGCTAGTGTCACAATTCCAATTGAAAACACAAGAGATACATTAGAATTTATCAATAAATTAGAAGAAAAGCTACGTAGTTTAAAAGAAGACTATCCACAAATTGTGGAAGGGCCTAATGTAAATGGTATTGAAGATTTTATAGGTGGAAATGTTATTATCAAAGTTAGTGCTAAGACTAATTATGAAACAAAACATATTGTAGAACGTGCTTTAAGAAAACGTATATATGAAATTTGCAACAAATACAACATTAGAGTTGGTGTTGAAAGAATAGATTATAAGGAAAACAAATATGAATAGTGCGAATATTTATGATGTAGGAGATATCCTTCAATTTAAAAAGAATCATCCATGTGGTTCTAATGAATGGAAGGTATTAAAAACAGGTATTGATTATAAATTAGAATGTATGGGCTGTAAAAGAATTATTCTTTTACCGAGGGTTGATTTAAAAAAGAAAGTAAAAAAGAAAGTAGAAAAAGAGTAAATATTATTTTTACTCTTTTTTTATTATTAAAAATATGTTATTATTATGAATAAGAGGCAGAAATATGAAGTATTGTTTTAAATCAATTGGACTATTAATAAAAAAATATCCAGGATATTTATTTGTTCAAATATTTTCAACATTGATTGCGATAGCAAGATCTATACTTCCAATTTATGTAGTAAGAGATATCATCAATTATTATAATGACGGAAAAGGAATAAAAGAAATTGCAGGATATGTGTTGATTGTATTTGGTATAATTGCCGTATTAGCATTTATAGATTATATCCTTGGCTTTTTCACAATGAATATTCAAAGACTGTTTGTTGGTAAAACATCTGAAGAGTTCTATAAGAAACTTGCTGAAATTGATTATGATTTTCATGAGAACCCTGCTTTCTTAAATGATTATACTCGGGCTTTGGAACAAGGTGTTGATAACATTTATCAGGTTGCCAACAATTCTTTTCAAACAATTCGTATTTTAGTTCAGAGTTTTAGTTTATTAAGTGTATTTTCAATCCTTGCGAAGGATAATTTTATGATTATCATTTTCGCATTTGTGATTGCCCTTATATATCTACTTATCTATATTAGAATAGGCTTTTTAAGTAAGAAGCAACATAAGCTACAAAGACCTTTTCAAAGAGTGAGTTGGTATTCTAATCGTGCATTTTCGATTAGAGATGGTATGGCAGATATCAAAACAAGCGATATTGATAAATTGTTGATTGAAAATAATGAGAAATCTTTAGATAGTGCTATTAAGGTATATGATAAATATGCATCAAGAATTACAGCTTGGACATATGTGGGTCAAATATTTTTGATATTATTATATCCTGCTATTATTGGTCTTCTAGCATATAAGAATACTGAATTAGCTGTATTTGCGTCATTAACTGTTGCTGCAACTAATATATCTACACTAATTAGTCAACTTGCAACTTCAATTGGTGAAGTGGAATCTGTGCTTCCTGATACTAAGGTTCCTTTTGATGTACTTGCAATGCATGGAGTGATTGAAGGAATTAAAGGAAAAGAAAAAGTTGATAGTTTTACATCTTTAGATATTGAAAATATGTCATTTAGCTATTTAGGTGATAAGAATCAATTAGAAGATATCAGCTTGCATATTAAAAAGGGTGAACATATCGCAATTGTTGGTGCTAATGGTGCAGGTAAAACAACACTTGTAAAATTACTTCTTCGATTATATGATCCAAAAACAGGTATTGTTAAATATAATGGTAAGGATTACAAAGATTTAGATTTGAAATCTTTACGTTCTAAGGTTGGTGCAGTTTTCCAAAATGTGGAAACATATGCAGTAAGTATTGCGGAAAATATATTACTTAGAAAACCGGAAACAGAAGAAGATTATAAAATAATTGATGAAGCATTAAAATTTAGTGGACTGGTTGAATATGTTAATAGTTTAGAAGATGGATTGAATACTGAATTAAGTAGAGAATTCTTCCATCAAGGTCTAGTATTTTCTGGTGGATTAAATCAAAGACTTGCAATTGCGAGAGGTTATGCTCAAAATTATGAATTGTTTATATTAGATGAACCATCTAGCGCCCTTGATCCAATTGCAGAAACTGAAGTATATAAAAACATGCTTGCAATGGGTAAAGATAAAACAATTATCTTTATTTCCCATCGTTTAACAACAACTGTAAATGCAGATAAGATATATCTATTTGATGATGGAAAGATTATTGAAGAGGGAACTCATGACGAACTTATGGCTAAAGATGGATTGTACCGTAAGATGTTTGTGAGTCAATCTAAGAAATATATAGGTGATGACTATGAATGAAAGACCAAGAGTTAAAACATCAGTCATCAAAATGAATTTATACGTATTAAGATATGTATTTAAATTCTGTCCTGTATATGTTGTTGCATCAATATTTAGTATTGTTGCATCAGTTGTTATTGCCCTTGCTGAGGTTAATTTTATTTCTAATGCAATTGATTTAGTAATGAAAGGTGAAGATATAAATATCTTATTTAAGAATCTAATTATATATGTTATTGTGATTCTTGTAGGTTATTTAGTAAAAACAATCTATGACCGTTTTATTAGCAATAGATATCGTATGGTATATCGTAAAAAGATGCAAACTTTCTTATTTAATAAGGTTAAGCATATCGATATGGCATCATATGATAATCCAGAGTTCTATGATAAGTTTTCTCGTGCTTTAGGCGATAGTACTTGGAGAGGCATGCAAGTATTCACAACTTTTGTGAATTTTGTGGAATCTATCAGTATATCAATAGCACTTGGTGCTTATGTGCTTGTAAAAGATGCATGGCTACTTGGAATAATTCTATTAAGTGCTATTATTAGTTTAGTTGCAATAAATGTAATCAATAAGACATGGTATAAGGTATATCGAAAGAGTGAAAGATCAAGAAGATATCAATATTATGTTAGAAGAACATTTTATCAACAAAAATTTGCAGCTGAAATAAAAACTACATCAATTGGTGATTTATTAATTGATCGCCATACTGATGCAATAAATGATATTGATCATATTTATAGATCAGCAGAAAAGAAATTATTATTACCAGCTGGTATTAATATATTTTCAAATGTAATTCTTCAAAATGCCCTTTCATATATCTATTTAGGATATCGATTATTGAATGGTATGAGTCCTTCAATATTTACTGCTACAATTAATGCAACATTAAAGTTATATAATAACTTTATGCGTGCTATCAGTATTTACACAAATTTAAGAGAGCATTCTTATTACATTAGTGATTTCATGTGGATTACGGAATATAAGCCTAATATTGAAAAGGGCGAAGGAGAAGTATTAGAAGAATTTGATAATTTAGAAATTCAAGATATTACCTTTAAATATCCAAATACTAATGTGAATAGTATTGATCATTTATCAATGAAATTGAATAAATATGATAAGATTGCTATTGTTGGTGATAATGGTGGAGGTAAAACAACACTTACTAAGCTACTACTTCGTTTTTATAATCCGGAAACAGGTAAGATATTAATTAATGGTAAGGATATAAGAACATACAATGAAGCAAGCATTAGAGCACAATATTCAATTGTGTATCAAGATTTCCAAATATATGCTTTAAGTATTGCGGAAAATGTGCTAATGCGTAAAGTAAATGGTAAAGAAGATGAAGAGATAGTTAAGAAAGCTTTAGAAAGTGTTGGTCTACTTGACAAAGTTATGTCGTTTAAAAATGGTATATATACCCAAGTAACAAGAGAATTTGACCGTGAAGGTGCAACATTCTCTGGTGGTGAAACCCAAAGGCTTGTTATTGCGCGTGTATTCGCATCAAACGCAAACGTGTATATTCTTGATGAACCTACCAGTGCTTTAGATCCTTTCTCAGAAGAGAGAATTAATAAACTTATTATGCAAAATGTTACTAATAAAGCAATGATTATCATTGCGCACAGATTATCTACTGTAGTTGATGCTGATAAGATATATCTAATAAGAAAAGGACAAATTACTGAAGAAGGTACACATCAAGAACTAATGGCTAAAAAAGGTAGATATTATGAGATGTTTACGACACAAACTGAATTATATTTAAAGAAAGAAAAGGCAGATGAATAATCTGCTTTTTTTGTAATTACGAAAAATACTTTTTATATTTTATAATTTGTGATATAATAAGATTATAAGTTGGTAAAAATTTGGAGAAGGAGAATAATTAGTCGCTTACCAACGGAGAATATACGACTAATTTTATAATGAAATGAAAAGAAACAATTTATTTTTACTTTTGTTTTTGTTTGTTATGTCTTTAGTATTATTAGGATGTACTTCAATTACAATTGAAGAAAGTACATTGGAAATGAAAAAAGGCACAACAGCAGAAATTAGTGCTATTGTGAAAGGTAAAGGAGATGTTGTTTGGACATCTAGTAATGAACTTGTTTGTACAGTAGAAAATGGTAAAGTTACTGCTGTTGGAATTGGTGAAGCCACTGTTAAGGCTACTATTAAAGATAAGGAAGCAAGTATCTTAGTAGTTGTAAGTGAACAAATGCCAACAAGCATTGTGTTAAAAGCTGAAGAAGATTTAGATTATTACATTGCTGGTAACACATATCAATTTAGTGCAAGCATTTTACCTAGAAATGCTGATCAAAAAGCAACATATGCATCTAGTAATACTGATGTTGCAACAGTTGATGAGAATGGTTTGGTAACAGCTTTAAGTGCAGGCCAAACAACAATCACAACTAGTGCAGTAAAAGATAGTTCAAAGACTGATTCATATACTATTAATGTTAAACTTCCAGATCCTGAAGAAGTTGTAGTTAGTGGTGAAGATGAAGTTGAACTTGAAGAAAGTATTCAACTATCTGCAAAGATTAATCCTAAATATGCAGTACAAGCTGTTACATGGTCAAGCGCTGATGAAAGTATTGCAACAGTTACAGTTGATGGTTTAGTTACTGGTTTAAAAGTTGGTGAAGTTAATATTGTTGCTAAAGCATTAACAAAAGATACTGTTTTATGCAATTACTTAGTTAAAGTTATCACACCTCATGTTCAATCTGTTGCTATATCTGGTGATGAAAATGGTGTATTTGTAAGTTCAAGCACACAATTAAGTGCAAGTATCACTCCAGCTCTTGCTCCTCAAGAAGTTGTATGGTCAACAAGTGATGCAACAATTGCAAGTGTTAGTGAAGATGGTTTAGTTACAGGTTTAAAAGATGGTCAAGTATTTATTACTGCTACATCTGTAAGTGATTCAACTAAATCTATGTCTGTTTTATTTGAAGTTAAGAAGGCTCCAGAAAGACCTAATAATAATGTTATTTTAATTGACCCTTATTTTGAAGGATTAAAGTTTGATTCAACAACTTATTTAGGATTTGATTTCGTGGAAAGCTATAACTTATTTAGAAGCTTAGAAAATGTAGATGCTGAAATTAAAGAAGACACTGTCATTTATTTCAAAGAAGGAGATATTGATGGTGAATTAAATATCAGCCACAACAATGTTAAGATATATGGACCTAATAAGGATATTAATCCATTAGATACAACTAAAACTAGAGAAAATGAAGCATACTTACTAGGTACTATTAAATATACTGGCAATCTAGAAGGTATTGAAATCAATGGTATTGCACTCGGTGCAACAGCTAGTATTGTGAAGGATCCTACTGCTACATTTAAGAATTTCTCATTTGTGAACAATTATTCATCAGCTGATAGTAAATTAACATCATTAGTTATCATTGATTTAGCTACTAATAAGGATCTTGTAAATGAGAACATCTTATTAATGAATAATAGTATTAATGGTGTATCTAATTCAAGTGATAGTACTATCTTCTTTAGAGGATCTAATATTAAGAACTTACTTGTTAACAATAATAAGTTCTTTATGTGTAGTTCTGCTGATGAAGCTGATAAGATCTTTGATTTAGGTGGAGATTTCAATGGAACTGCTTTGAGTGCTAATGGATATGGTATTAATGGTAAGATTGAATTTATCAATAACACTTTAACATCATCTCAAACTCATGATATCGAAATTAAAGGATATGCTAAAGAAGCTACTACAATTAATATTTTAAATAACTACTTCAATGGTAAGACATGGCAATATGTAAGTTCATCTAAGATATCAATTAGTGGATATATGGGTGCAAGTGCTGAAATTCATGTTGATTATAACTTATTTACTAATGGATTTAGAGGTGTTATCATTGCAACTAATAATGTTACTAATACATCTACATGGTCTGCAACTGTAAATTATAATCACTTCGATTTCTATGATTTCCAAGCTGGATATATCGCAAATAGAAAATATGATGCTAGCAATACTGCTATCAGTGGATATAATGAAGCTATATTACTTGATGCTAGATATAATTTCTATGAAGATACACAAAGCTTACATGCTGTTGATAATGAATTCTCTAAGAGATTAGTTGGTGTAAGTGCAGACTCTTTAACTACAGCTTATGCTAATGAAAATGAAATACCTCGTTATGAAGGTACTTATTCAACATCATTTAATTAATTATTAATACAAGCAAGATTATCCTTGCTTGTATTTTTATTTAGTTTTTGTTATAATAATAAAGGCAAGGATATTATTATGAATAAAGAGACAAAATATGTTGTTTTAAAATTTAATATGAATAATAAAAATCTTCTTTCTTTTTTTGATGATCTATTTTCAAGTAATAGATTTGAAAAAGATGGATATTTGATATATCAACTTGACGCTTTAAAGATAAATAAAGATTATGAACTAGCATCATTAGTTGATTTGATCAAAGTAGATTTTAATGAAGATGTTAAAATATTTGAATCTTGCGTTTTTAAAGATGATGAAGAAAGCTTATTTGATGTAATCTTTGATTTATATAAGAAGTATGTGTCAAAGGAATATATGAATATGTCAAGTCTTTGTATGAACATCTTTGAAAAAGATGCTAGATCTAAGGATTTATATATAATAAGAAACATTGTTGTAAACATAATGAAAGAAGAAAATGACTCATTTACTATCGCAAAAGCAATGTATAAAAATAATTTAAATGTTAGTAAGAGTGCAAATGATGCATATATGCATCGTAATACTGCTATTAATAAATTGAATATCATAAAAAATAAAACGGGATTGAATATTCAAAACTTTCAAGATGCTTTTATTTTATATTTGTTTATGACATATAAGAATTGATTGTGCAAGTTGCACAATCTTTTTTTATTTAATTGTATATTGAACGAAGATATGGTAAAATATTCATTGTGAAATACAAAATTGCATAAACAAGGAGGAATTTTATGGCAACTGTAACACTTAAAAATGTTAATAAAGTTTATGATGGCAATGTTCATGCTGTTGTTGACTTCAACTTACATGTAAAAGACCGTGAATTTATCGTTTTCGTAGGACCATCTGGATGTGGTAAAACTACTACATTAAGAATGATTGCTGGTCTTGAAGACATTACATCTGGTGAACTTAGAATTGATGATGAAATCGTTAATGACGTAGCACCAAAAGATAGAAACATCGCAATGGTTTTCCAAAGCTACGCATTATATCCACATATGACTGTTTATGATAACATGGCATTCGGTTTAAAATTACGTAAATTTGGACGTGATGAAATTGACCGTCGTGTTCAAAATGCTGCTGATATCTTAGGTTTAAAGGCATTATTACAACGTCGTCCTAAGGCTTTATCAGGTGGTCAAAGACAACGTGTTGCTTTAGGTAGAGCTATCGTACGTGATGCTAAGGTATTCTTGATGGACGAACCACTATCTAACCTAGATGCTAAACTACGTGTACAAATGAGAACAGAAATCATTAAGATCACTGAAAGATTAGGTATTACTACTATTTACGTTACCCATGACCAAACTGAAGCCATGACAATGGCATCTAGAATCGTAGTTATGAAAGATGGTTTAATTCAACAAATCGGTACTCCAAAAGATATCTATGATTACCCTAACAACAAATTCGTTGGTGGATTCATTGGTACACCTCCAATGAACTTTATTGAAGGAAAGATTACTGAAGATGGATACTTCATTTGTGGAGATCATAAAGTTGGCGAACATAAGATTAAGATTCCAGCAAATAAGTTTAAGATGCTTGAAGAACAACATTATGTTGAAAAAGATATCATCTTAGGTATCAGACCAGAAGATGTACATGATGAAAATGTTGTTTCTAACACATATCCAGAAGCTAAGGTTAAATTAACTGTTGATGTATCTGAGCTATTAGGTTCTGAAACTTTAATTTATGTAACTATGAGTGGCCAACCACTTGTTGCTAAAGTTAATGCACGTGTAGATGTTCATATGCGTGATGAAATCGAATTAACATTCGATATGAATAAGTGCCATTTCTTCGATCCAAACACTGATTTAAGAATCGTAAGATAATAAATAAAATAGAGTTGGATTGCCAACTCTATTTTTATGCTTATTTTTATTTTAGTGAAAATGTATACATATAAGCACATTTTAAAAATATTTGTGGTATAATATTATAGTAAATAAAAAAGTCTAAAGGAGGCTATATTATATGAAAAAGACTATTAAAGATGTTAAGTTAGAGGGAAAGAAAGTTTTAATCCGTGTTGATTTCAATGTTCCTATGAAGAATGGTGTAATTACTAACGATAACCGTATTGTTCAAGCATTACCTACTATTAAGTATGCAATTGACAATAATGCGAAAGTTATATTATTCTCTCACTTAGGACGTGTTAAAACAGAAGAAGATAAAGCAAACAATTCTTTAGCTCCTGTTGCAAAGAGATTAGAAGAATTATTAGGTCAAAAAGTCAAATTCGTTGCTGCTACTCGTGGTAAAGAATTAGAAGATGCAATCAACAACATGAAAGAAAAAGAAGTTGTTATGTTTGAAAATACAAGATTTGAAGATGTAGAAGGCAAGAAGGAAAGTGGAAATAATCCTGAACTTGGTGCTTACTGGGCATCTTTAGGTGATGTATTTGTAAATGATGCATTTGGTACAGCTCATAGAGCACATGCTTCAAATGTAGGTATTGCATCTAATATTAAGGGCGAAGCTGTTGCCGGATTCTTAATGGAAAAAGAAATTAAGTTTATTGGTGATGCTGTAGATAATCCAGTTAGACCATTTGTTGCTATCTTAGGTGGTGCTAAAGTATCTGATAAGATTTCTGTTATTGAAAACTTATTAAATAAGGCTGATAAGATTTTAATTTGTGGTGCTATGGCATATACATTCTATAAAGCACAAGGTTGGGAAGTTGGAACTTCTAAATGTGAAGATGATTTCGTAGAATTCGCAAAAGGCTTACTTGCTAAAGCTAATGGTAAGATCGTTCTTCCATGTGATACAGTTGTAGCTGATAAGTTCCCAGAAGATGGTGTAGAAGTTAAGACTGCTACAGTAGCATCTAATGCTATTCCTGCTGATATGATGGGTCTTGATGTTGGTCCTGAAACAATTAAATTATTTGCTAAAGAATTAGATGGTGCTAAGACTGTTGTATGGAATGGACCTGCTGGTGTATTCGAAGTTGAAGCATTCGCAAAAGGTACAAACGAAATCTGCAAGGTATTATCTGAGTTAAAAGGTGCTACTACTATTATTGGTGGTGGTGATTCTGCATCTGCTGCTATTAAGTTAGGTTATGAAAAGAAATTCACTCATATCTCAACTGGTGGTGGGGCTAGCTTAGAATACTTAGAAGGTAAAGTATTACCAGGTGTTGCTTGTATTAATGATAAATAAAAAATAAAAAGAGGAGGAGAAAATAATGTTTAAATTACATATCGAAAACACATCAGGAATTGATGCTAAGATGGCTCAAAAGATCGTTCAAAGAGCATCAGATTTTGAAGCTGATATGGTTTTAAGCTATGAAGGAAAAGAAGTAGATTTGAAGTCTATTCTTGGAATTATGTCTCTTGCTGTATTAGAAGGTGCAGCAATTGATATTGAAGCAAAAGGAAAAGATGCAAAAGAAGCTATTGAAGCTTTAAAGGAATTAATTAAATAGAGGATAAAAATTATGAGAAAACCAATTATTGCCGGCAACTGGAAAATGTATAAAACTAGAGATGAAGCTTTACAATTCATCTATGCAGTTGCTGAAAAATTACCATCAATCGACAAGGTTGATAGCGTTATATGTGCTCCATTTGTAATCTTAAGAGATCTTGTTAAAAGACAAGGCGATAATTTAAGAATTGGTGCACAAAACATGCACTTTGAAGAACAAGGCGCATTTACTGGAGAAATCGCTCCTAATATGTTAAAGGCTCTAGATGTAACATATGTTATTATTGGACATAGCGAAAGAAGAGCAATGTTTAATGAAACTGATGAATCTTGTAATAAGAAATTAAAACAAGCATTTGCACATGATTTAAAACCTATTTTATGTGTAGGTGAATCTTTAGAACAAAGAGAATCAGGTAAAACTGAAGAACATTTAGCTTACCAAGTAGAACATGATTTAGAAGGTTTAACAGCTGATCAAGTAAAAGAACTTGTTATCGCATATGAGCCAATTTGGGCTATCGGTACAGGTAAAACCGCTACTGCTGATGTAGCTGATGAAACTTGCGGATTTATTCGTGCTAAAGTTGCTCAATTATATGGCAAAGAAGTTGCTGATGAAATTAGAATTCAATATGGAGGAAGCGTTAAAACTTCTAATATTGATGAACTAATGAGTAAAGAAAACATCGATGGTGCTTTAATCGGTGGTGCATCACTTAAAGCTGATGATTTCTTAGTATTAGTAAATGCAGCTGTAAAATAAGAAATTAAAAAAGAAGGAAGAAATTCCTTCTTTTTTAATACATATTACTTGACTATAAAAAACGATAAGAGTATAATTGTATGCGTAAATAAAAAGAATCTTTATAGGGCAGGGTGAAATTCCCGACCGGCGGTATAGTCCGAGACCAAATGATAAAATCTTAAAGATATATTCTTTTGCTGAACTGGTTAGATTCCAGTACCGATAGTATAGTCTAGATAAAATGAAAGATTAATAATCTTAATTTTTAACGTGCTTATATAAAGATATAGGCACTTTTTATTTTAGGAGGTAGTCTATGTTTTTAAATTTTGCCGATTTTATGAAAGAAAACAAAACAACAATAATGATTATTATGATGATTTTGTTCTTCGTTGGTCTTGTTGTTTTAAGTTTTGTATATTTCTTTAAAAGCTTTAAGAAGAAGAAAAGAGGAGAAAAGATTAGACATATGACAAGTATCGCTATATTTGCGACACTTTCTATCATATTCTATTTAACACTTAAGTTTTCTCTTCCTATCTTTCCGTCGTTTTTAAAAATCAACTTTTCTAATTTACCAATATTATTAGGCGGCTTCTTATTAGGCCCAGTAGAAGGAATGATTATTATTCTAATTAGAACAGTAGCAGTTATTCCGTTTTCTGGTACCTTCTATGTAGGAGAACTTGCTGATTTAATTATATCATCTGCAGTATTATTGATATCTTCAATTATTTATGTAAAGCACAAAACAAGAAAAGGCGCACTTGTATCGTTAGCTTTTGCAGCTTTGGCTTGGATTGTTGTTGGATGTGTTGCTAATTACTTTATTTTAGTACCTGCATATATTACATTATTCTTTGGTGGTAATGTTAATGTGTTTGTGTCAATGTTAGAAATGATACCAGGAGTTAATGAAAGTAATTATAATATTAGATATGTATTATTTGGTGCACTTCCTTTTAATGCGCTATTAAGCTTAGGTGTATCTATTATTACATATTTAGTATATAAACGTATGTCTAATTTATTCCACTTGTTTGATAAGAAGATATATAAAGATGAATTAGAAGATGAAGAAACTGATGAAAAAAAGGTTGCTTAATTTAAGCAACCTTTTTTTATTCACTGATCTTACCTGGATTTAAAATATCATTTGGATCAAATGCACGTTTAATTTCACGCATTAATTTTGTTTGAACAGGTCCAAGTAAGTCTTTCATATATTCTTTTTTTGCATAGCCAATACCATGTTCACCTGAAACTAAGCCACCAACTTCTTTTGCTTTAGCATACATTTCAGTAAAGATCTTATCAAGCTTTTCTTCGAATACTGAATCTTCATATTCATCTTTACAAATATAGATATGTAAATTACCATCGCCAGCATGTCCAAATGAAGGAATTCTAATATTATATTTCTTAGCTAAATCATATGTGAATTTAATGTAGTTAGCAACTTCGCTTCTTGGTACTACTACATCACATTCATCCATTTGAGTAGTAGATGCTTTGATAGCTTCTAAGAATGCACCACGTGCTTTCCATACTGATTCTTTTCTTTCATCAGTATCAACTAGTAAAGCATCGATTGCACCTAGCTTATTGATACAAAGTTCAGCACCAGCTTCATAGTTAGCTTTTAATTCTTCTTTATCTTTTCCTTCGAATGTTAATAAGATATATGCATCAGCTGATTTATCAGGGAAGTTCTTTCCTAAATATTCTTCCGCAAATAGAATTGTGTTTCTTACAAAGAATTCGATAGCTACAGTATTAAGTTGACATTTGATGATTTCAGGTACTGCATCTAATGCTTGTTCTTGAGTTTCAAACGGAACTAATAAACTAATTGTTTCTGTAGGTTTTGGAATAAGCTTTAAAATAGCTTTAGTTATTACGCAAAGTGTACCTTCACTACCAATAACAAGGTTCTTTAATGAATAGCCTGTAGAATCTTTTACTACTTTACGACCAAATGTTTCAATTGAACCATCTGGAAGTACAACTTCAACAGCTCTTACCCAATCTCTTGTTGTACCATATTTAACTGCTCTCATACCGCCAGCATTAGTAGAAATATTGCCACCAATTGTTGCTGTCTTTTCACCTGGGTCAGGTGCATAGAAATATCCTTTTGGTTCTACATAATCATATATTTCCATTAATAGAACACCAGGTTCTACAGTTAAAGTTAAATTGTTTTCATCTAATTCTAAGAAATGATTCATCTTAGTTGTATCAATCATGATACCACCATTTAGAGGAACACAAGCACCAACTAGTCCAGTACCACTACCACGAACAGTAACAGGAATTATTTTTTCATTTGCATATTTTAATACTTTTGATACTTCTTCAGCACTACGTACAAATAATAATGCATCAGGCATATTAGCAACTGTACCTAATTCATCGTGTCCATAATCTTGACTAATTTCAGAACCAAATAAAGCATAGCCTTCTTCGAATAATGATTTTAAATATTTAATATCTTGATTATCTATTCTCTTATACATATTATTCACCTTTTGCTTCCTTAATTAATCTGATTAATTCTGGTACTACTTTAAATACGTCATCAACAATTCCGTAATGTGATACATCAAAGATTGATGCATTAGGATCTTTGTTGATACTAATGATTAATTGACTTCCACTCATACCAGCTACGAATTGAACAGCACCACTAATACCTAATGTGATGATTAGTTTTGGAGCTACAGTTTTACCTGAAAGACCGATTTGATATTTAGCGTCTTTAATACCAGCTTCAACCATTGGTCTTGATACAGCAACGATTCCGCCTAGTAGGTCAGCAAGTTCATATGCGATGCTCATTTCTTCAGCTGATTTAAATGCACGACCACATGCAACAATTACATCGGCTTCACTGATATCTTCAGTTCTTTCTTTTCTTATTATATTAAGTAGCTTAATCATTGAATCTAATTTTAGATTCTTTGTTTCTTTATATACTACACTTCCATGGGCTTTTCCTTGAGCAGGCTTTTGGAAGATCTTATATCTAACTGTAGCCATTTGTGGACGTGTGTTTGTACAAATGATTTGCGCCATGATGTTTCCACCAAAGGCTGGACGTACTTGAATAAGGTCTGTATTTTCTTTCATACCTAATCTTGTACAGTCAGCAGTTAAACCAGTCTTGAAATGACTTGCAATTTTAGGTGCAAAGCTTCTTCCAAGTGGTGTACCACCATATAATACTACAGATGGTTTTTCAGTCTCAATAAAGTTTTCCATTGCTGATGCGAATCTATCCATATTGAAGTTCTTGTATAATTCATTTTCATATATGAATAATTTATCTACACCATATGATAAGATTTCATCTTTATATTTTTCAACTTGTTCTTTAGATGCGATTAATACTGCATATACTTCTTGTTTAGTTACTTGAACAAGTTCTCTTGCTTTTCCAATAAGTTCATATACTACTGGATGTACATTATCTAATTCAAGTTCAACAAATACTGCAATACCTTTCCATTCATCCTTATTAACAGAAGGTGCTTTAACCTCATCTTCTTGGAAAGTAATTGCACCTTGTGGACCTTTTCTTACGCACATCTTACACAATTTACATGCACTATTGATATCTAATTTATTGTCATTGTATTCAATAGCATTAAATGGACAAATACTAATAAGCTTTTCGGCAACTTCTTTTGTGATTTTATCATTATTAATTACTAGTTTTCCCATATTACTCACCTAAATATTTGTTATCCTTTAATACATCAAATAGTTGTTTAGCTAAGCTGTTAGCATCGCCTTTTAAAACAACCTTATTATCATTACGATCAGGGTTGAACATCTTTTCTACTTGTGTAGGAGATCCTTTTAAACCATAATGTGCTTCATCTTGATCTTTTACATCTGCAAAGGTAATCATATTAACTTGATAATCTTTGAAAGCAACACTACGTTTATATGAAGGAAGTCTTGGTGTATAGATACCTTTATCTACTGTGATTAGACAAGGATATTGTACTTCAACTTCTTCATAAGTCTTATCTAAATTAACTCTTACTACGATAGATTTTTCTTTTACTTCGATGATTTTATCAACATAACATACATGTGGGATACCTAATACATCTGCCATTTCTGGTCCTACTTGAGCAGTATCACCATCGGTAGTTTGTTTACCACAAATAATTAAGTCGTAATCACCAAGTGTTTTAATACCTTGACCGATTGTGTATGATGTTGCAACTACATCTGCACCACCAAATTTTCTATCACTGATAATAGTTCCTTCATCACAACCCATCCAAAGTGCTTCATGTAAGACTTGGCTTGCTGGAGGTGGTCCCATTGTGATAGTTTTTACTGTTGCATTATTCATATCTTTAATTTTTAAAGCTGTTTCTAATGCATAAAGATCGTAGGGATTCATTTTAGTATTTCTACCATCCCTAATTAAAACGCCAGTTACAGGATCAATTTTAACATTGCTGGATGCTGGCACTTGTTTAATACATACAATAATGTTCATACTTTACTCTCCACTTCATAGATTCGAAAAATATTTCTATTAGTATTATATCACAAATTAGAATATAATGCTACTACTTAAAATATTTTTATATCAAAAATATCTTTGGGATTATTTTGTTTCTTATTATATATGTTGGATAAATATTTTCAAATATAAAAAGATTCGATATTACGAATATAAATAATTTATAATAGGAAATTATCAAAAAGAAAATAACATTAAAAATGAGTTAATTCTATTTAAAATAATCCTTGACATATTAAATAATTTATAGTATAATATTGTAGTGCTTGTAAGAGACAGCACTTAAATGATCATTCTTTAAAGATTGACCAAAGGTGGTAGTTAGTAGTCGAGCTGAAAGATGAAAGCTTTTATCAGTATCTTTGGAATGAGTTGATTTAAGTCCTTACA
>JAEEHM010000035.1 GCA_016280895.1 Bacillota bacterium | reverse complement strand
CAATAGATTTATAATTATTATCTTCAATCTTTAATTCTTTTTTATTAATGTTGTTATAAGAAAATATCGGTCTAAAACCCTTATCTAGCTCTAATTTTTCCCTCTCAATGCGTTCTTTTATTTCCTTACTGAAATATTCGAAACAACCATTTCCTCTCATCCTAGCTGAACATAAGGCTAATGATGCATTGTACATCAATTCATCAAATGTTAAACCATCATATGGATAAATCGCAATACCAAATGAAGCACTAATACTTAATTTATCATAATATGTTTTTCTTAATTCTTCACATAATCTTTTAACTAAATCAACATTTGTGCTTGTTTTATTAGGAGTATATGGTATAAATAATGCGAAACAATCAATGCCAGTTCTTCCAATAATATCACTTGATCTTGTAACTGCTTTTAATTGATTAGCGATATCCTTCATTATTAGATTTGTAACTGAAGAACCAAAGTTTTCAATAATAGAATCATAATCATCAACTTGGATATTTAAAATAGTATGACACTTACTATTATCTAAACTTTCTAACAATACTTTTACTTCATTTTTAAAACTATGTGCATTTAATAATTCCGTAATTCTATCAAAACCACTAATGCTATCAACAACATATTTCTTTTCATTTTCAATATCCTGCACTTGAATTAAAACTATTACTTCCTTTTGAGAACTTGCGGTATAACAATCAATAATAAATCTTACCCATTTTTCATTATCTTTAATTCTTAATTTTAATTCAAAGCTTTGACTAGCATCACGTCCATATATTGAATATAATTTAGAAAATGAAAACATCAATTCGAACATTGATTTATCAGAATCATTGATAATATATTCTTCAATATATTCATTGAATTCTTTTAATTTAGCTGATTTCTTTAAATATTTATCAAAGAGATTATTTTCAACTAAAATCATTTCATCATTAGTTAAATTATATTCAAAGAAGCTACCACCTCTATTTACAACATTTCTTGCTTGAATACAAGCTTCATTTAATATCTTTTCTAATTTATGTGCTTGTGTTCTATTGTTAATATTTAATAAAGCATAAACATATTTATTATTCTTATTGCTGACAAGCTCATAAGATAATTCATAATATCCTTTCTTATTAAATATAATACCTTCAAAGCCAACACTTCCTTTTAATATGCCTTGTTTGATATTATAGAATAAATCCAAGAAATCTTTTTCATATTTATCATTGATGTTGCTTTTCACAAAATCCTGTGGACTAATTCTATTTTCCTCTTCGTCTTCATTATACACAATCATATTATCTTCAATATAATATTTACATACAAAAGCACTTCTTTGACTATTAATGATATTAACTTCTTCATTCAACATATACGTTGCTTCAATAGTTTTCTCATTGGTCATATTTCTAAAACCTCTTAAGAAAGCATGAATACTTGTTAACACAATAAAAATAGCAATACCATATTTATATAAGAAAGTATTATCACCACTAACATTAACATAGAAGTTTAGCATAGTTGCAGTACCAGTTATACCAAATATTACTAAAGCATAAAATAAAATATTAATGTCCTTCTTCTTATCTATGAAAATCTTTTTAATAATTATGCTTGCCATAACAATGATATAAATGCTTGTTAAAACATGGGAAACTAGTAAAACACAAGCTAGTTTAAATATCTTAACTGCAAAGAAAAACATTGTGATAAGCACAAATATCATTTGCGTTAAAGTTAACATTCTCAAGAGTTTACTTCTCTTTTCTAATTGTTTGTTAATAAACATCATTAATGGAATTGGAATTAATAAATAAGAAATAATCTTCGCAAAATAATGGCTCTCACTACCAACAAAATATGCACCCTGTATGCTTAAATCAGTAAAGATCCAAATTGCTGAAAAAATGATAAATGCGCTCAAACAAATATAATCATTACTATTGCTTGGATATTTCTTGTAAATAACAAGTGCATAAATAATTAACATAATAGCAAGTGATACCATCACTACAACCATGCATATGATTGGGATAAGCGAACTAGTTAAATCAAATCTAATTTCATTCTTCTCTCCATATAATATTCTAAAAACTTCAATATCAAATTTTGAACCATTATTTAAAATATTAATTGTAAGTTCTTTTCCTTGTGAACCATTAGGAATAATCAATACTGTAATCGGATTTTCATATTGTTTGTTTTCCTTAGTAGTCGCAATTCCCACTACTTCTATTTTTTCTCCACCAATATATGCATCAAGTGGACACGAACTAGTGTGAATATAAATATAATTCCCATCAATAAAATCTAAGGGAATTACATTTTTTATACCTACAAAGGAATTATATTTACATTTAATCTTGTTTGGAAAATCAATATTATATTCTTTTCCATCTAATTCATAAACCCAATTTTCGTTTAATGAATTGCTTTGAAGATGCTTATTAAATTCCTTATTCCTTTCACTTTGAAAATAACCATATAAAATAAAAAGCATTACAAGAAATATTATAATTCCTAATGAAATGCTTAATAATTTATCAATGTTAAATTTTTTACTACTTTCCATATCTCATTCCTCTGCTTATATTATAGCATAAGGAGCCTTATATTTCCACAAAAAATGTAAAAATTTATTATATAGAAAGTTCTAATTTTTCAACTTCTCCCTTATATTCTGATTCAATAATAAACTTGATTGGCTTATCGCCTAAAGTCTTTACACGACCATTATCACAAACTCGATTGTCATCACAAATTAATTTTAAACTGTAACCTTGTTTTCTAAATTGTCTAATTTGATATTCAAATTTTACAAGTTCCATAAAATGATCCCACATATTGCTCATTCTAATTGTTTGTGGACAATTCTTACCACTAAAATAGTGATGTTGCTTAACAGCATCAAAATCTAATTTATTGACATCTAATAAATAAGCAACAAGCTTAGCTGTTCTTTGCCATGTCAAATAAATATCACTACCTTCATTTATACAAGATTCAATACCAATACCATTATTATTACCACCACGATTGGCGATTAATTCATATGTAGTATTAAAATATGTTTCACCTAAATAATATTTTCCATCAATTAATTTACATAAGATTCCTTGGCTATTGATCATATCAGTGGTAGCAATCTTATCATATAAAACAAGTCCATCTTTTACTTTTTTTGCACGTGGTGCTAATATTTTTGATTTTCTTCCATCTATTTCAAAATAGCCATCTGAAGATATACTAATATGGGGATATATATTATCTCCACTAACACCACTATCGTATAAAGCATAATCATACATTGTTGAATCGCCAGCATGATATGCTATTTCGTCATCAGGAATATTATGATAAATACCATCATTTCCAGTTACATATTGAAAGCTACATTCATATTTACCATATTCCCAACCTTCGCTTTTAACAGCCTCACTCCAGAATTTAGCAGTATGATTGCTGAAAGCATCACCTGTATCATGGACAGTGATATAATATTTATCTCTAATTCTACCATCACGATTTTCATTTGTACGTGGTGCAATATTTTCAATAATATCTAAATCTTCAAAAAGATATTTAGTAAGTGAAGATGTAATGATTGTATCATATTCACTCTTCCATCCATATGCATGAATCTTTTTTTCAAAGATCTTCTCTTGATTTTGTTTGAAATAATCTAATAATTTATTCATATAAATTCCGCCTTTTAAAATATTATTTTTCTTTCTTCATATATTATAACATATTTAAACACATTTTAAAATTAGTAAGTTGTTTTTAACTTAAAATTATGATATAATGCATTTATCTTGTAAGGAGGTGAAATATGTTTAAAAATATCTTGCTGAAATCAAAAGAATCAGCTTTTTCTATTTTACCAGTTTTCCTTTTAGTAATAATATTAAATTTTACACCCTGGCTTGATTTAAGTGGAAGGGATATTCTAATATTTGTGATAACGACACTAATATTACTTATCGGTATGTCGCTTTTCAATCTAGGTGCAGATATTGCGATGACACCAATGGGTAAAAACACTGGTGCTGGTCTTACTAAAAAAGGTAAGATAGGAATGTTGCTTTTGATATGTTTCATCTTAGGATTTTTAATTACTATTGCTGAACCTGATTTATCAGTCCTTGCCGAACAAACAAAGGCAGTATTTAATCCATGGCTATTAATATTATTAATTGGCTTAGGTGTTGGTATCTTTTTAATAGTTGCCATCTTAAAAACAATCCATCGTAAGCAACTTCGTCAAATCTTATCATTTTCATATATGTTAGTATTTGCGATTGCCTTACTTGTGGTACTGCAAGGAAAGAAAGAAATAATTGCACTTGCTTTTGATTCTGGTGGTGTAACAACAGGTCCAATCACTGTCCCATTCTTAATGGCACTAGGTCTTGGTGTATCAAGCATCATCTCCAAAAAGCGTGATAAGGATGCAAGCTTCGGTCTTGTAGCCCTATGTTCTGTAGGACCAGTAATAATTACTTTAATCCTTTCATTATTTTCAAATGGTGTATTAACATATAAGGTATCAGATTATAGCTTAAGTGATAATTTCTTCATATCATTCTTATTAATTCTTCTTAATAAATTAAAAGATGTTTTAATATCACTTAGCTTAATAAGTGTATGTTTTCTAATTTGTAATTTCATCTTCTTTAAATTATCAAAGAAGAAATTATCAAGAATTGGTTTAGGTTTATTTTATACACTTACAGGTCTAGTATTATTCTTAAGTGCAGCTGAGGCAGCATATATGTCTATTGGTTATAAAATCGGTACCCAATTAGCTTCTTCTTCAAAGATTTTGCTGGTTGCTATCGGCTTTGTAATTGGTTCAGTAACAGTTCTTGCTGAACCAGCAGTCCATGTATTAAATGAACAAGTACAAGATATAACAGCAGGTCTAGTTAATAAGAAAGAAATGATGATTTCTTTAACTGTCGGAGTTGGATTAGCGATTGCGCTTGCTATGCTTAGAATAATATTTAGATTTAATATCGTATATTATCTAATTCCAGGTTATATTCTTTGTTTAGGCTTATCATTGATTGTTCCAAAAATATATTCTTCGATTGCATTTGACTCAGGTGGTGTTGCTAGTGGACCTTTAACTTCCACATTTATCCTACCAATCGCAATAGGTGCTTGCTTTACTTTAAATGGTGAAGAAGCGGTATTAACTGATGCCTTCGGTGTTGTAAGTTTAGTTGCTTTAGCACCAATTCTTACAATTGAGCTTTTAGGTTTAATTGCAATCATTAGAGATAAATTAAGAAGTAGACGAATCGTTAGAGAAGCACTTAAGGAAGATGATGAAATTTTAATTGAATTTATGTAGGTGATATATGTTAAAGAAGAAAACAGATTTAAAAAAATTAAAACTTCTTGTTACAGTTGTACCAAAGGGAAGAAAGGAAGTAATCTTAGACTTACTTGAAGATTATTATAATGTTAATTTTTCTTTTGTAATTAATGGTAAAGGAACTGTACCAAATGAATTAATGAATATGCTCGGACTAGTATCTAACGACCGTGAAATCATCTTCTCCTTTGTGAGAGCACAAAAAGCGAAAGATGCCATTCTCGGTCTAGAAGATAAATTCAAAAAATTTGGAATTCATCAATCAATGGCGTTTACAACGCCACTACAAAGTATAATAGGTATGCATTCTTATCTATTATTATCTGATTTAGGAGGTGAAGCTCTTGGAAAATAAAATAACATTAATAATTGCGATTGTTAATTCTGGATATTCAGAAAAACTAATGGATGTCGCTGTAAGTAAGGGAGCTCGTGGAGGTACAATCTTTAATGCAACCGGAAGTGCTGGATCAAAGGTTGAAGTCCTATATGGTATTACTATCAATCCAGACAAGGAAGTTGCTATGATAATTGTACCTAACGCAATCGCAAATAAGATCCTTCAAGCAATCTATGAAGAATTAGGACCTCAAACAGAAGCCAAGGCCATCGCCTTCACAATGCCAGTTGATGAAGCAACAAGTAATTTAGCTAATCAATATGTGAAAAAAACTGAAGATACAAAAACTAAAAAAGATTAGATTCAAAAATCTAATCTTTTCTTTTTTATTTGTTTTCTTCACGATTTGATACAACAACTTGTGGGAATGGAACAGTGATATTATTTTCCTTAAACATCTTAAATAATTCCTTGTTCATATCTCTTTGTACTTGATATACATTTTCTTCATTACATTTCGCAATAAAGAATAAATCAACACTTGATGAATTCAATTGATTAATACCACGATAGAAAGGACCTTCAATAATATCAGGAATATTCTTTTGAATTTTAGGAGCATATTCTTTAAATAGCTTTTCTACTCTTTCAACACTTTCATCATAATCAATTGACATAATACATTTAGCAACAGATAATTCCGATGTTTGGTTGATAATACTCTTGATATCAGAATTATTCATAATCTTCACATTACCACCCGCATCAACAATCTTAGTAACTCTAATACCAATTTCTGAAACAGTACCTCTAAAACCATCAATAGTGATAATATCACCTACTTGATATTCTTCTTCAAATACAATAAAGAAACCAGCAATGATGTCAGCAATTAAGCTTTGTGCACCTAAACCTATAACAAGAGCTAAAATACCAGCACTTGCAAGAAGTGTAGATGTATCAACACCAAACGCATTCAATACAAGAAGAATTGTGATAATGATAAT
>JAEEHM010000034.1 GCA_016280895.1 Bacillota bacterium | reverse complement strand
GTCATTGACAAGGTCTTTCATATGTCAAAAGCTGCCTTTAAAAGAGCTATTGGTCATTTATATAAGGAAGAAAAAATCTTATTATTCAACAATAAAATCGTATTAAAGAGATAAAATTATGGAAGAAAACAAAAGCTTAAAAACTTTAAAAGAAAAATCACTTAATGAATTAAATGAATTCTTTAATAAATTAGATCCATATAATTATGATAATAACACTTGGGATTTAATTAAAGGAAAATATTCTATTACCTTAGATAGAATAGAATCACTTGATGATGAAAATCCATCAATTAAAGAATGCGTTTATGATTTCACATCATTTGTGAGAGCAGAAAAAACTTTAAAGAGTGAAAAATTAACAGCAAGAGAAAATTTCATCAGAAATATCACTGAAATTGGTGATAAGATGTTGCATGGAATTGCGTTTGTATTTAATAAAATTAAATTTGCGTTTGCGATTCCTGCGATTACTTTTGCAGCTAGTATATTTACCTATTTTATTAGCTTATTATTTTCTACTTTCTTTACTTGGATTTTCCCTTTCGCATATACTGATGCTTATGATGGAGTTGTAAATGCGATAATTGCGTGTGTATTATTCTTAATTGTGAGAATTGCGATATTTAAAGATGTTTATTTAAATCAACCAAAGATTAATATAAAAACATATTTAATTACTCATTTTATCGCAATATCATTTTGGTGGTTTATCTTTTATTTCATTAGATATCAAGAAATAGATAATATCTTTAGTATTCCAGTAATGGAGGTTGTTATCTATTTACCTTATTTACCAATATCTGCATTCACTAATGAATATTATATTACACCTTTAATTACATATTTTGTGCTTAATATTATTCCATTTATTTATATTTTAATTTATATTTTCTTTATGGAAAAATATTTTGAAAAGCGTAGTAAATATAAAAAAGATTCAGATATTAGGATTCAAGAAGATTATGATTATCACTTTGATATTAATCAAGAAGTAATCCTTGGTAATAAAATAGATGAAGAAGTAGATAAAAAAGAAAATGATGAATAAATATATGTTTACTTTATTCATTAAATGTGTTATAATACATATATATAATACGTAGAACAAGAAGAGTAAAAATTATCTTTATTTTAGAGAGAAGTAGTTTGGTGAAATACTTCATAAAGGCGATTTTGAAGATACTTGGGAGTACCTTAATGGCGTAGAAAGGCGTTAACTTCAAAAGAGTGAAACATAAAACAATTATGTTTTGAATTAAGGTGGCACCGCGAGAAAAATCAATTTGATTAATTAATCGTCCTTAAAGAAAAGATTAAATCATTTCTTTTAGGACTTTTTTATTAGGAGGGTATATGGCTATTTATCAAAAAGCAAAAGGAACACAAGATTTTTATGATATTGACGCAAAAAAAATGGATGAAGTATGTGCAAAAGCTGCTAAAGTTGCATCCACTTATGGCTGCAAATACTTAAAAACTCCAATCTTTGAACATGCAGAAGTATTTGAAAAGAATGTTGGTGAAGAAAGCGACATCGTATCAAAAGAAATGTATACATTTAAAGATAAGGGTGATCGCTTAATGACACTACGTCCTGAAGGTACTGCAGCTGTTGCAAGATTCTTCATTGAAAATAAATTATATGCTAATCCGGGTCTTACTAAGCTATATTATTATGGACCAATGTTTAGGTATGAAAGACAACAAGCAGGTCGTTATCGTGAATTCAACCAATTTGGTATTGAATTTTATGGTCAATCTAGCTATCTACTTGATGTTGATATCATTAAATGTGCATATGATATCGTAAGAGCATTTAATATCAAGAATGTTGTATTAAAAATAAATTCAATTGGTGATTTTAATTCTCGTGCTAATTATTCAAAAGCGTTAAAGGAATATTTTTCTAAATACATTGATTCAATGTGTGAAGATTGTAAGCGAAGATTAAACGCAAATCCAATGCGAATCTTGGATTGTAAGGTAGATGCTAATAATCCTGCTATTAAAAATGCACCTAATATCAAAGATTATTTAACTGAAGAATCAATTACATATTTTAATAATGTGCTTAAATCATTAGATAATTTAAATATTCCTTATGTAGTTGATGATAATTTAGTTAGAGGTTTAGATTATTATACAGATACAGTATTTGAATTTATCATTCAATCTGATGATGCATTAAATGGCCTTGCTCTTGTTGCCGGTGGAAAATATGCGAATATGATTAATTCAATGTGTGGTGTCGATGTTCCTGGTATTGGCTTTGCGCTTGGTGTTGAAAGACTAAAAGCAATCGCAGATCAAGTTGGATATAAATGGGACTTTATAAATGATTTAAAACCAGTAGTTATTATGGCTCTGGATGATGAATCAAAACAAGAAAGTATGAAGCTTGCATCAATTTTACGTGCAAATGACATTCAAATTGAAATTGATTATAGTTCAATTTCAATGAAATCACAATTTAAACTTGCTGAAAGAGTTAATGCGAAATATATAATTATTATTGGTGAAGAAGAAAGAAATACAAAAATATATACTGTAAAGAATACTGAAAATAGAACACAAGAAAAAGTTAAATTAGAAGATTTAGTAAAATATATAAGAGGTTAATTATGACAGAAAATGGAAAATTTGTAAGAACACATAACAATGGACAGTTGAGAATTGAAAATGTAGGACTTAATGTAGCCCTAGCTGGTTGGGTAAGTAAAATTAGAAATCTAGGTGGTTTAATTTTTATTGATTTAAGAGATAGACATGGAATTACGCAAATTGTGTGTAAACCTGATAATAAGTGCTACAACATTTTAAATGATGTACATAATGAATATGTACTTCAAATTTTAGGTAAGGTTATTGAAAGAGAATCTAAGAATAAGAATTTACCTACTGGTGATATTGAAGTAGAAGTTAGTGATGCTTATGTATTAAGCAAGGCAAAACAGACTCCACTTATTATTGCTGACCAAACTGACGCTTTAGAAGATTTAAGAATGAAATATCGTTACTTAGACTTACGTAGACCTGTTATGCAACAAAATTTAATTTTACGTAACAATATTTGTAAGGCTACAAGAAAATATTTTGATTCTAGAGACTTCTTAGAAATAGAAACACCAATATTTGCGAAATCTACACCAGAAGGTGCTAGAGATTATGTTGTACCATCACGTGTACATCCTGGTAAATTCTATGCTTTACCACAATCTCCACAAATCTTCAAACAACTTTTAATGATTTCTGGTTTGGAAAAATATTATCAAATCGCAAAATGTTTCCGTGATGAAGATTTACGTGCTGACCGTCAAATGGAATTTACCCAAATTGACGTTGAAATGAGCTTCGTGGATGAAGAAGATGTATATGAAGTAATGGAAGGCTTAATGAAAGCTATTTTTAAAGATGTTATGAACATCGATATTAAGACTCCATTCCCACGTCTTGGCTTTGATGAATCTATGGAACGTTATGGTTGTGAT
>JAEEHM010000033.1 GCA_016280895.1 Bacillota bacterium | reverse complement strand
ATATTATGGATTATAAAAGTATAGATAATTTCACCTATGAAGATTTAGGTGAAGATGTAAGAATTGATAAATATTTAGTATCTTTATATGATGATATATCAAGAAGTGCTTTTCAAATAATGATTAAAAATAATGAAGTTTTAGTCAATGATAAGCCTGTAAAAGCTAATTATATCTTAAATGATGGTGATGAAATTACTGTGATGTTTAAGGAAGCAACACAATCAATTATTAAGCCACAGGATATAAAATTAGATGTCGTATATGAAGATAATGATATAATTGTGGTTAATAAACCATCAGGAATGGTTGTTCATCCTGCCTTTGGAAATATGGATGGCACTTTAGTTAATGCCCTTTTATATCATTGTAAGGATTTATCTGGTATTAATGGTGAAACGAGACCAGGAATAGTCCATCGTATTGATAAAGATACATCTGGCTTGATTGTTGCTTGTAAAAACGACTTCAGTCATAAAAGATTAAGTGAAGAATTTAAAAATAAAGAAGTTAAAAAAATCTATTACGCAATTGTGTCAGGAGTAATTCCTCACAATAATGGAATGATTGATGCACCAATTGGACGTGATTTACAAGATCGACAGAAGATGGCAATCAATGAAGTTGGTAAAAATGCAATTACCCACTTCAAAGTCCTAGAAAGATTTAAGGAATATACTTTAATTGAAGTTAAATTAGAAACAGGAAGAACCCATCAAATTCGTGTTCATATGCGTTATATCAACTATCCAGTTGCTGGTGATCCTGTTTACGGTTTTAAACATGATGTGAAAGAAACAGGTCAATTCTTACATGCTAAGAAATTAGGCTTTTATCATCCACGTACTAATGAATGGATGGAATTTGATTCTGAATTACCTGATTATTTCCAATCATTTTTAGACGAATTAAGAAAAGAAAATTCCTGAGGTAATTTTATGGCTAAACTCGTAAGCATTGGTGAAATCATCGCCGATTCCTTCAACCATGATAATAAAACAAATACTACAATTGGTGGTGCTCCTTTAAATGTATGTGCACAGGTCGATAAATTAGGCGCTAGTGCTATTTATTTAAGCAAGGTTGGTGCTGGTAATTACAGCAAAAATTTACTTAGTCAAATTGACGATTCTAATATTGAAAAGAAGTATATTATATCATCTAAAAAAGAAAATACATCAATTGCGTATATCACAATTGATGAAAGTGGTGATCGTAAATTCACATTTTTAAGAAATAGACCTTGTGAATTAAATTTATCTTATAATGATTATAAGGATCTTGTTTTTGAAGAAGGTGATATTTTTGAATTTGGCTCTGTCGCATTAAAAAGTGCAAAATCAAGAAAAACTCATGATAAGCTCATCCAAAAAGCGAAATCAGCTAAAGCTAGTATTGCGTTTGATCCTAATTTACGATTAAATCTTTGGAATAATGATAATTTACTTCGTAAAACTTGTATTAAATATTTTAAATATGTTGATATATTAAAAATAAGTGATGATGAATTAAAATTCATTTTCTCTCAATCAGAAAATGATGCGATTAATAAATTATTTTCATATGGTATAAAACTCATCTTACTTACAAGAAATAAGGATGGCGCAAGCTTATTTATCAAAGATGGTGAAACTTATAATTGTAAGGGCTATAAGGTTGATGTTATTGATACTACAGGAGCTGGCGATTCATGCTTTGGTGGTTTCTTATATCAATTGTTGGAAAACAATGAAGATTATCAAGAAGTATTAGATTTTGCATGTAAATGTGGAGCATATACATGCACTAAAATTGGTGCTATAAGTGGAATGGGAACATTAGAAGAAATTAATGCTTACGCATTTGAGCCCAATTCATAATTGACAAATATATATTAATTTTATATAATAATTACATATTTTATTCTTAAGGAGGATAATTATATTTATGTATGATCCCGAATTGCCTTCGGCGATAAAAATTTTGAATGTGCTGACAGATCCTACTAAGGTTTTACCTTATATTATAATTGTAATTTTAATTATCTTATCAGCATTTTTTGCAGGTACGGAAACTGCATATTCATATTGTAACAGACATCGTTTGAAGGTTTATGCCGATGATGGCAAAAAAAGTGCTAAAATTGCACTTTTCATATTTGAAAGGTTTGAGGCGACTTTAATTACAACTTTAATAGGTACAAACATTGCACACATCGCAATATCAGTTCTTGCAACTATTTTATGTATTGCGCTTTTTGGTTCAATTGGCTCATTACTTGCAACAATTATCTCGACTCTTGTTGTCTTTTTCTTTGGCGATATGATTCCAAAGAATATTGCGCAGGTTAATGCTGATAAATGGTGCATGTATTCTAGCTATATTGTGATTGTGTTATTTTATCTAATGTGGCCTATTTCAATTATTTTTAGAGGCTTAATTGCGCTAATCAAGAAGATTATTAATAAGAAGGATGAGGATACCTTCACAGAAGATGATTTTCAAGATGTTGTTGAAAAGATTGAAGAAGAAGGCGTATTAGATGAAGAAGAAAGTGATATTATTCAAAATGCAGTTGATTTTGGTGATATTACTGTCAAAGAAGTGTATACAAAGAAAGAAAATATCATCGCTTTAGATATTAATAAATGTAAGACGGAATATGTAAAGAAATTTATCAGTGAAATACCTTATTCAAGAATACCTATTTATGATGGAAATATTGATAATATCATTGGTGTTTTACATGTTAAAAATTATTTACATGACTTATTCAAAAATAAGAAAACAACAGTCCGTCAAGCGATGATGAAACCATATTTTGTATCGCCAAGAATGTCAATTGATGATCTATTTGAAGGTTTTAAAAAGAATAAAACCCATATTGCAATCATCAAAGCAAACAAACATACTCTTGGTATGGTAACAATGCAAGATATCTTAGAAGAATTAGTTGGTAATATTGATGAAGCTGATACTTCCCAAAATAAGGAGGTATTGCATTAATGAATAAAGTTATCGCAATTATCTTACTCGTTCTTTTAGTATTGTTTTCAGCCTTTTTCTCTGGTAGTGAAATCGTGTATGCGAAAGTAAATCCTATCAAACTAGAAAAAGAAGCAAAAAATGGTAAAATGAAATATCAATCAGCATTAAAGCTTGTTAATAATTATCCAGCTTTACTTTCAACAATTTTAGTTGGAAATAATTTAGTTAATATTGCAGCATCATCAATAGCAACAGTGCTGGCAATGGAATTATGGCCTGAATATGGTGCAACAATTGCGACATTTGGTATGACTGTAATTATTTTAATATTTGGTGAAATCTTACCTAAGACGATTTTCCAAACTTATAATTACTCTTTATCAATTATCTTTGCACCGATTATGCATTTTTTGAATTTCATCTTTAAACCAATTGTGTTTATATTCACAAAACTAGTTAATTTCTTATCAAAGATGTGGACTCCAAAGGAAGAAGTTCCAACTGCAACTGATGAAGAATTAATCAATATGGTAGATGAAATTGAAGATGAAGGCTATATTGATGAAGATACTGGTGATTTAATTAAATCAGCTATTGATTTTAAAGATGTTGATGCTTATGAAATCATGCAACATCGTGTCGATGTCTTCGCATTTAATATTGAAGATGATGTAAAAGAATTAATT
>JAEEHM010000032.1 GCA_016280895.1 Bacillota bacterium | reverse complement strand
GCTTCATTTATATTTTGATGAAGCATCTAATACAACACTTCGTTATATTAAATTACAATGTCAGAAATTAAAGAGAGAAAATCGTCTTGATATGATTGTTATTGACTACCTACAATTACTTGCAAGTGGTGAAAAAGATAATACTTTCAATAGAACTGAATATATTGCGAGATTAACAAGAGGATTAAAAGAAATGGCAAGAAGCTTTGAAGTGCCAATTCTTGCATTATCACAACTTTCTCGTAATATTGAAACAAGAGAAGATAAAACTCCAGTTTTATCTGACTTGAGAGAGTCTGGTAATATTGAACAAGATGCTGATATTGTAATGTTCTTACATCGTGAAAGTCCAAAGAAGGATGATAGCGCTGGTCCTGATACTACTAAGGTAGTATATAGTGCTAAGACAGAATTAATTATTGCGAAAAACCGTCAAGGTACTACAGGAAGATTGAATTTAATCTTTAAGGGTGCTAGCAGCCAATTTGTTGATTACGAGGAGAAACGTTAATATATGTTTGAAAGGTTAGATTTAATACAAGAAAGATATAATCAAATAAATGAATTACTTCAAGACAGTGCTATAATTGCGAATGTTAGTAAAATGACTGCTCTTCTTAAGGAACAAAGATCTTTAGAAAAGACTGTTAATAAATATCAAGAATATAAAGATGTTGTTAAAAATATTGCTGAACTTAAAGAAATGAGCAAGGATGAAGATCCTGAGATTGCGGAAATGGCTAAGGCTGAGCTTGAAGAATTAAATGGAAAAGATCAAGAATTAATTGAAGAATTAAAGATATTATTACTTCCAAAGGACGAAAACGATGAAAAGAACGTTATCGTGGAAATCCGTGGTGCTGCTGGTGGTGAAGAAGGAAACATCTTCGCAGCTGATTTATTTAGAATGTATTCTAAATATGCAGAATCAAAGGGATGGAAGGTTGAAGTAATGGATTCTAATGAAACTGGTTTAGGTGGATTTTCTTTAATTCAATTCTCTGTTAGTGGTGATGCTGTTTACTCATATTTAAAATTTGAAAGTGGCTCACATCGTGTACAAAGAGTACCTGTTACTGAGGCTAATGGTAGAATTCAAACATCAACTGCTACTGTGCTTGTAATGCCAGAGGCAGAAGAGACTGAAGTTGAATTAAAGATGGAAGATGTTAGAATTGATATCTTCTGTGCATCAGGACCTGGTGGACAATGTGTAAATACTACAAAGAGTGCTATTAGAGTTACTCATATTCCTACTGGTATTGTGGTATCTTGTCAAGATGGTAAAAACCAACATGAAAATAAAGCGAATGCGCTTAAGATTTTAAAAGCTAGACTTTATGATAAAATCATGGAAGATAAAGCCAGAGAAGAAGGCATTGAAAGAATGGCTAAGATTGGTCATGGTGATCGATCAGAAAAGATTAGAACTTATAATTATCCACAAAATAGAGTTACTGACCATCGAATTGGTTTCACTATTCAACAACTTGATCGTGTTATGGAAGGTAAATTAGATCCTGTTATTGATGCTTTGATGCAAGAGGAACAAAGAAGACTTCTTGCTGGTGAAGAAAATAAATTAGCAAAATAATCAAAAAATCCATGCAAATGGATTTTTTATTTTTATGGAGTTTTTTATTTAATTGTGCTATAATACTAGTAATTATGAAATACAAAGAATTATTTAAATACGCAAGAGATAATAATCAAATAATAGATTTTGAAGAAGAAGCTATTTATTTTTTAATTGAAGAAATTAATCATTTAAAAAGACATGAAATTATTCTTAAAATGAATGATGATTTAGATAATGAAGATATCTTAATGGAAAAGGTAAATAGATATATTAAGGATAATATTCCTGTACAATATTTATTAAATACTGCATATTTTTATGGAAATAGATTTTTTGTTAATGAAAATGTGCTTATCCCTCGTTTTGATACCGAAATATTAGTAGATAAATCAATTGAATTAATTGGAAGTAAAAAATGTAGGATTGTTGATATTGGTACTGGTAGTGGCATTATTGCGATTTCGATTAAACTAAAATGTGAAAATGCGATTGTTGATGGGATTGATGTATCTACAAAAGCCCTAGATGTAGCGAAGAAGAATGCACATGATTTAAATGCTGATATCAATTTTATAGAAAATGATATGTTGGAAGGTATTGATACTAAATATGATTTTATTATATCTAATCCACCATATATTGATGGTGATGAATATGTGAGTGATATCGTAAAGTCTAATGAACCAAGTCTTGCATTATTTAGTGAAGATAAGGGTATGTATCATTATAAGAAAATTATTCAAAGTAGTTTAAATAATTTAAATGATGATGGTGTCTTATTATTTGAAATACCTGATAATAAATGTGATGCTTTAATGGAATACGCAAGTATGTATTATCAAGATATTGAATATATAAAAGATTATAATAATCAAAGGAGAGTTTTGATTATTAAGAATAGGAAGTAATATGATTAAATTATTATTATGTTTATACTGCATATTATTATCTTTTCCCACAGTAGTATC
>JAEEHM010000031.1 GCA_016280895.1 Bacillota bacterium | reverse complement strand
GATGGATAATCTTCTTTGTTGAATTTATTTCCCATAAACATTGCGTTTTTAGATACATAATATATTTGCGCATTTTCATCTTTACTCTTTGTAAAGCTTGTTGTAAGTGTTACACTAATTCCATTTTCACTTATTTCCCTTGTTCTTGTTGAACACGCTGATAAAGTGACTGCCATAATTACCAGCATAAATAATAAAATTATTTTTTTCATTTTATACCTCCAAAAAAACCTTTAATATTATAGTCTTTCTATAATAGATATTCAAGATGGAAATGATTTCATTCTTGTTTGACAAATTTTACTTATGAATATATAATTATTAATCAGAGGGTGATTATTTTAAAATAAATCTTAGGAGGAGAGAGCATTGAAGGTTTATTCAAAAATAGTAGATGGTAAAATTTTGATTAGCATTGAGGGTAGTGTTGATACTACAACTGCATCTGAATTACATGATGAATTGAAAAAATTGAGAATTGAAGAGATGAATAGTGTGGAAATTGATTTTTCTAAAACACATTATATTTCATCAGCTGGTTTAAGAGAATTATTGATTCTACAAAAAAGATTTAATAAAGGAAGAATTGTTGCTAAAAACGTGAATTCTACTGTATATGAAGTTTTAAAGATCAGTGGATTTACAAATATCTTTGATGTTTTAAAAGAAACAAATGATATTGATTATTCAACATATTCATTTAAAGAATTTTTAGCAAAGAAGGTTGAAAATTATAAGGATGAGCTTATCTTAGATGATACAATTTCTAAATGGACATGGAATGATTTAGATAAAGCATCAGATATGATTGCGGAGGACTTGATTAACTTAGGTGCTAAGAAGGGCTCACATATTGCGATATGTGGTGCTAATAGCCTAAATTGGATTGCAACATTTTATGCTATTCAAAAAATTGGAGGAATGGCTATTTTAGTTAATCCACTTCTAAAAGCAAGTGAGATATGCTTCTTATCACATGCTGGTGATATTGAATTTTTCTGTCATGGAATTGGTCCTTGGTTAAAAGATGATCCTGAAGCTTTCTTAAAAGAATTGATTAATCCAGAAAAATCACAAATTAAGAAATTATATAATATTACAAGACCAATTGATATTGTGAATAAAGAAGTATCTATTATTGCGAAAAACTTCTTAGCATCAATTGAAGTTAGAAATGATGATCCTTGTGTTATGATCTTTACATCTGGTTCAACTGGTGTTCCTAAGGGAGTATTATTATCATCATATAATATGCTAACTGCAGCAAAGTGTGGACATGAAGTAATTGCATCATATGATAATGATGTTATGTGCTTAGTGTTACCATTATTCCATATCTTTGGACTTGTGGCATCACTAACTACCGCAATGCTATGTAATACCAAGGTAGTGATTGCACCTCGTGTTAAGGTTGATGCTATTATTGAACTATGTGATAAATTTAAATGTAGTATTATTATGTCAGTTCCTACTCTTCTTATGGGTATGGCTACAAATAGTGAATATTCACTTGATAAGATTAAATCTTTACGTTTCTTAGGTATTGGTGGTGCACCAGTATCAGAGGCGCAAATGTTGTTCTTACAAAGTAGATTTCCAAATGCGTCATTTGGTATTGTGTATGGACTAAGTGAAATGAGTCCAGTATCAATTACTAAAAGAGGTGATACTATTGAACATATCACTAAAACTGTTGGTAGACCAATTGATTTAATTAAAATTATGATTCAAGATGTTGAAACTAAGAAGGAATGTGCAAGAGGTTCTGTTGGTGAAATCTTAATCAAAGGTGAATTCTTAATGTCTGGTTATTATAAGACACCAATTGAAAAACAAGATTTTGATAGTGATGGTTGGTTCCATACAGGTGATTTAGGATATTTAGATGAAGAAAAATATATCCATTTCGCAGGAAGAAAGAAGGAATTAATTATTCGTGGTGGAGAAAATATCTTTCCTGGTGAAATCCAAGATTTAGCTAGTACTTATAAAGGTGTGCTTGCTGTACAAATCGTTGGTCTTCCTGATGATTATTATGGTGAGATTGTTGGATGTGCTTTAGTGTTTAAAAATAAAGAAGAATTTAATGAAGATGATTTTAAAAATTATCTAAAACAACATTTAGCAGCTCATAAGATTCCATCTTGTATATGCTTATACGATGCATTTCCATTACTGGCAAATGGCAAGGTAGATGTACTTAGCTTAAAGAAAGATATGATTTCGAGGATGAAATAATGGAAGAAAATGTAAATGTTGAAGTTAAACAAGAAGTAATACCAGTTAAAAAAGAGAGAATGCTTGAACAAGATATCGCAAAAGGTATCGGTATTCTCTTAGTTTTAGCACTACATACACTTACTTTAAATAAGGGTATATATCAAATACTAGGTGGTGTCTTTGGATTTATCATGCCGTTTTTCTTCTTTATGGCTGGATATAATCATCGTCCATATCGTTACAAATATAAAGAAATCTTAAAGAAACGTTGCAAACAAATTCTTATTCCCTTCTTTATTTATTCCATTGCGATTTTAATAATCGGTGCAATCTATTATATGATTGCGAAGGATTACACAATTAAAGATGTAGTAATGACATATGTAAATCTAATACTTCATAAATCTTTTTGTAGGATGGTAGGAATTGAAATCATAAATGGTGGATTAAGTTCATGTATAATGTCATTTTGGTTTGTACAATTATTGTTTGTGGCATCAATTATCTTTTATGCTGTCGTTGATTATGCACTAGAAAAAGCACCTAGATTGATATCTATTATTGCAGGGCTTTTAATTATTACTATGGTATTTGCGCATTTCAATTTATATTTACCATTCTATTTAGCAGAAGCATCTGGTATTGCAGCTATTATGCTAATGGGTGCCTTCTTTGGTCAAAAAGAACTTCTCTCTAATAAAACAAAATTATCCTTTATTATTATCAATAGTCTTGTAGCATATGTTCTTTTTGTAGTGCTTGCATTATTATTTAAAGGATCTGGCTTTATTGCTGGAGGAATGCTATGGGACAAGAGAATTAATGAATGGGCAGTATTATTAAGTTTCACATTTGCGATTTTAGGTACATATCCATTTGTGCATGCATGTCGATTATTGATTCATACAGGAGTTGTAAGAAAAGCACTAGTATGGTGTGGTAATAAATCAATGTATTTATTATTCATCCATGGTGTTATTCAATTATATGTATGTGTGATTTTAAATATGGAACCATTTAGAATGTCGATGATGTCAGAAATTAATGATTTTAGAACTTTCTATGTTTTCGCAATTGAAATTGTGGTTTCTGTACTTGTGATAATGTTGATTGATTTTATTAAGAAATTAATAAAAAATAAAAAAGAAAAAGTAAATCAATAAAAGGCTCTTATTTAGAGCCTTTTTTACATTTTTATGCATTGAAGAAAATATAAAAAAGTGGTACAATAACAATTAGAAAGGACTAATAAAATTATGAGGAGAAACATTTTTATTATATTGGGGGTAATTATTGCTTTTAGTTTTTCTTTTTTCCTAAGTGGATGTAAAAAAGAAGAAAAAGAAGTAAGTATTAGTTTTAACGAAGAAGCCGTTAATATTAATGTAGGTGATACATACAATATTAATGTTGTTGTAGAAAATGTGAAAGCAAGTTTTACTCATGATGTAGAAGATGAGACTGTATTAAGTGTTAATAATGGTATTATTACTCCTTTAAAAGAAGGCAGCACAAATGTGAAAATCAAGGTAGTTTGTGATGATAAGAATCAAACTACAAAAGAATTCACACTTCAAGTTAAGGTTAGTGATAATAGAGAATTTACTGTTACTTATAAATCTAATGTTGAAGGATTTGAAAAAGATGCTGAAAAAGTAAAAGTAAATACTACAATTAATCTTACAAATCCTAGCAAATTAGAAGGATATGAATTTAAAGGATGGAGTTTAACAAATTCACTTGATAGTACATTTATCACTAGAATTGAAAATATAAGTGCTGATGTTGAAGTGTATGCTTTATATGCACCAATTGAATATAATGTGAGATATGTATTAGATGGTGCTACATATGAAGGTGCTAATAAAATTAAATATAATGAAGTTATTAAATTAGGCAAGGCTGAAAAGGATGGTTATAAATTCTTAGGTTGGCTGTATGATTTAGAAAGTACTGAATATATCACAGAAATTGAAGGGCATGGTGATGTAACATTGTATGCAAAATTTAGAGAAATAAAGGATTTACCTGCTGGAGAATATGCTATTGATTATAATTTAAATGGTGGTAAGTGGCTTGTTATTTATTATACACCTGCTGAAATTGGTGCTGAATTTACTGCTGATTTTAATAAATACACAAAATTAAATTTAGAACCAAAGGATTTAGATACAGATCATATGTCTGGTAGTAAGATTGGTGATTATTTAGGAAGTAGTGAGGCTAAACCTAAATGGTCATGGTTAATGAAAGGCTTACTTGCTGCTGCTGAAGGACCTGAAGAATATGCTCCAGAAGTTGCTGATTTCACAAATAACAGCATTCGTGCTTTTTATCTTGCTAACTTGAATGGATTCTTTACATCTACTCAACATACTGATACTTGGTGGAATAAGGAAAGTGCAGATTTCACTTTAAGTGAATTATCTAATCTTGTATGTTCATATGGACCTGCAAAGGCTCAAGATCTTGGACCTGAAACATATAAGACTGGTACAGGAGTTGCATCTATTCCAAGTCCTGTTCGTCAATATTATGTATTCCAAGGTTGGGTTGATGGTAATGGCAATTCTGTTACTAATATTCCTGCAAGCCAAAGTGGTGAACTTGAATTAAAAGCCATTTGGGAACATGAAACAATCGCAGAAAAGGTTGAATTAAATAATTTACCTGAAGGTGGATTAAAATTATATCAATCACTTCAATTAAAGTGGATTGTAAGTCCTGATGATGCTGTTAATAAGAAGGTTATATTTAAATCATTAACACCTACAATTTTAAGTGTTAGTGAAGAAGGCATCTTAAAAGCAAAAGCTACTGGTACTGCAATGCTTAGCTTATGCTTAGAAAGTAATCCTGATTATGAAGAAATTATTGAAATCAATATTTGGGCTGGTGAATATTTTGATGTTGCATATCAAACTAATAGCTATGTTGATATTAATGACACAATCGTATTGAATGCGAAATATATCGATAAAGATGAACAAGAAAATGATGTTACTTGGTCCAGCTTAAATACTGATATCGCAAGTGTTGATCAAGGTGGAGTTGTAAAAGGCTTAAAAGAAGGTCTTGCAACTATCAGAGCTACATATAAAGAAGGTACATACTTTGATTTCTATGTTACTGTACTTGCAAGTGGTTTAAGTGAAGAATTACAATTTGTGTTAGAAAATCATAATTCTAATGCGAAGGCTACATATAATTTAGGTATTGGTGAT
>JAEEHM010000030.1 GCA_016280895.1 Bacillota bacterium | reverse complement strand
GGTATTAGAATTATTTTATAGAAGAATTTTTTCTTCTAAAAAATGGATTAATCCTGGCTTCTTAGTTGGACCATGTCTTCCGCTTTATGGCTTTGGAATAAGCATATTATTTTTACTTTCTTATATTTTGAAATTTGATGAATGGTTTGATATTCCATCTTATTTAAATATTATTTTTATAATTATAATAATGGGAATAATGATGACTGTAATTGAATATATAGCTGGAGAGATATTTATTATTGGCATGGGTATTAAATTATGGGATTATTCTGATAGATGGGGAAATATCAAGGGAATAATTTGCCCATTATTCTCACTTATTTGGACAATAGTTGCTGCCGGTTTTTATTTTTTAATTAGACCAGTATGCGACAATTTGATTAATTGGTTTCAAAACAACGCATATAATAATATGTGGTTGCCATTTTCTTTAGGATTGTTTTATGGAGTATTTTTTGTAGATCTGTGTTATTCATTCAAGATTACAAAACGTATAAAAGAATTTGCGAAGGAAAATAAAATCATTATTAAGCTTGAACAATTCAAACAAGAAATTAGAGAATATCAAGAAAAAGCAAAAGAGAAAATTCATTTTATCTTTCCACTAAAAACAGTCAAAGGAATCAAAGATGCTTTGATTAGATATAAGGACAAGATTATTAATTTAATTAATAAGAAAGATGATGAAGATAATAAATAAAAATATGAAGCTGTGGCGGAATTGGTAGACGCGCTACTTTCAGACGGTAGTGTTTTTACGTGTGAGTTCGAGTCTCATCAGCTTCATATTTTAAATAGGAAAAAATCAAAAAAGAAATAAGAGAGATTATTATGAATCGTAATGACTTTATTTTAGAATTAAATAAATATAAAGCATATAATTTTCAAGAATTAAAAGATAAATATAAGATTATAAAATTCTTAAAAGAAAAGGATAATGCTTATTTACGTGATAATGAAAAGATGCATATGACAGCATCATCTTGGATTATCAACAAAGATAAAACCAAAGTTTTAATGATATATCACAATATTTATGATTCGTGGTCATGGACTGGTGGACACTGTGATGGAGATGAAGACTTAATGCATGTTGCATTAAAAGAAGCAAAAGAAGAAACTAATATAAAAAATGTTAAGCCTGTAAATAATAATATTTATTCAATAGAAATATTAAAAGTGAATGAACACATTAAAAATGGTAAAATTGTGAAAAAACATCTACATGCTAATGTAACTTATTTATTAGAAGCTTTAGAATCTGATGAAATCAGTGCTAAGCTCGATGAAGCAAAAGACACTAAATGGATTAAAATAGAAGATATAAAGAGGGAAGTAAAAGAAAAATGGATGTATAAACACATCTATAAAAAATTAATTAAGAAGTTAAAGAGAATATAAAATGAAATTTAATAAAGAAACATTTAAATATAAAGCCTTATCGATTGTAAGATACTTAGGCGACGGATTCTTTTATCCATTTTTTGCGCTTTATCTACAATCAAGAGGACTCTTAGAATCTAGAATAGGATTTATATTATCGATATCGCCACTTTTAGGAATATTATTAAATCCAATATATTCAAGGATATGTAAAAAGCCAATACATACAAAAAGGGTATTAATGATTGTAACTCTTCTTGAAGGTATTTTAATAGCAGCTATATCTTTATCAAAAGATTTCTATTTAATATCTTCACTTACTTTTTTAATGGCAATATTTGGTTCTTGTCATTATCCTTTAATGGATGCATTAATTGCGCTATATTGTGATCAAACGGAAATTGATTATTCAAGTATTCGGGTATATGGCTCTTTTGCGTATATCATTGCAACCTCTGTAAGTGGTATGATCTGCAAATATAGTTTTCAAATCAGCTTTTTTGTTTCTGCATTCTTATTTTGTCTTGCAGGTATTTTCTATTTTATGATAAAGCGGATAGATCCAAAACAAGAAGAAGTAAAAATGGATGATAATAGGCCTAAGGGCGATTTGAAAATAGTATTTAAAAATAAAGAATTTATCTTTTTTATAATTGTGTATATGTTTTTGCATGGTCTAACAAAAACAACAGATAATTTCTTTTCAGTATATTTAGAATCTCGTGGCATTGGTGCTCAAGGATATGGATATATTTATTCATATTTTGTTTTGTTTGAAGTAATTACTTTAATAATATTTAGTAGATTTATAAAAAATAAAATAAATACTTATGTTTTATTATTTATTTCATCCTTATGCTTGCTTGCAAGAATAATACCAAATTATCTATACATCAATATTTATGCGATAATTGCACTTTCTGCACTGCGTGGTATAGGTTACGCAATTATACTTCATACCTCATATGCATATGTGATTAAAATACTTGGAGAAAGATTAAGTACTCATGGCACAATGATTATGATGCTATTCTATTCATTGTTTGTGTTTTTGTTCAATAATATCTTTGGTCATATCATTGAAAACTTCTCTTATAAAGCTTTTTATCTTGTTTGTGCGATTCTAGTTCTTGCCACAAGTATTCTAATTGGTATAAAAATAATAATTGATAAAAAGAAAAATGTTCGTATATAAGAAAAAACCTTTTGTTTTTTAAAATTATGGTGTATAATAAGCTTAGGTACTTGGAGGATTATATGAAAATACGTAATATTTTAATATTATTATTTATATTTGTGCTTGCTCTTACAGGTTGTAAGAATGATAATAATCAAAATGATAAGCCTAAAGATCCAGATGAAGGAAAAGAAATATTTGGTATCAGTGTAGATAAGAACACAATACCAGAATTTATTGATATTGATGAATTTGACTTAAGTATGATTAAGGTAATCGTAGAATATAGCGATGGTAGTACTAGAATCATGGATTTAAGTGAAGATATGATAGATGAAGACAGCCTTGAAGTATTAAAAAAAGGTGGAAGTAAAAGAGTTGTTGTTACTTATAAAGAAGATTTCACTGCTACTTGTAATATTTCCACAAAGGATTTTGGTGCTAACGATCCAAAAATTGGTGATAATGATGTCATTTTAATGATTACTAGGGATAAAGAAACATCTACTTTAATCTTTAAATCAATGTCTGTTGAAGGTATTTCTTCAATTCAATGTACATTTACATATGATTCAAGTGCTTTTTCAATTAAAGAAGAGGACTTAGATTTATTAAATAATGATAATTTAAGTGTGAAAATAGCTGATAATAAGATGACAATCATCCTAATAGCTAAAAATGATAGTCTAATTAAGGGAGAAACAGCCTTATTTAAGCTAAAATATAGTGGTGATTATCGTAGTGCCAACTTCGAAGTTGATACTAATAGCCAAAATAGAGTTTTAAGAATTAAAAACGCTGAAATATTAGACGTAAATGATGTCAATTATTTTTATTCTTTAAAATAGGCTTTTTGAATAATTAAAAATCTTAAAAATAAAGAAAGATAAGTTCAAATTATCTTTCTTTTTTGATTTTTCGACCAAAAACCGAAATTTCAATTCTAAGACTTTAAAACAAGAGAACGAAAAATGAATTGACGAAAATACAAAAATCGATTTAAACCGAAATTTTAGGCCTATTTAAGAGGCATTTTGAAGACTTTGAAATATAAGAGGCGAAATTTTAGGCTTATATTTAATAATATTCAAAAAAACATAATATTTAGATTTAAAATAAATAATCATAATTATTTAGATATTAAAATATAATCTAAATTGATATCAAAATAATTGCGTATTTTTTAAATAATTTTAAAGATACTGTTTAGAAACAAAAAATATGTATAAATTGGGGATAATTTTTAGTAAAATTATCCTTTATTTTTGTTGAAATATTTTAACGATAGGTTTTATTATTTGACATATACCCTATGGGGGTATATAATTGGGGTATAAATATATAAAAAAGAGGTGCAAAATGAACTGTTGTGAAGAAAAAAAGGTAATTAGAAGTGAAGAAGACAAGAAAAATTTAATAAATAGGATAAATAGAATCTTAGGACAAGTAGATGGAGTTAAAAAAATGATTGAAAATGACAGATATTGTCCAGATATTTTGATTCAATTAGCATCAATTGAGAAATCTATTAAGAGTTTATCATCAATTATCCTTGATAATCATATGCATTCTTGTGTCATTAAGGGAATAAAGGATGGAGATGAGAGTAAAATTGATGAAATCATTGACCTTTTCAGGAGGTTTTAGATGGAAAAGAAGAAATTTGTGGTAGAAGGAATGACATGTAGCGCTTGTGTTAGCCATGTAAACAAGGCTGTTTGCAAGGTTAAAGGGGTAAAAGATGTCAATGTTAACCTTCTAACTAAATCTATGGATGTAGAAATAGAAGATTTAGCTTGTATTGATAAAATAAATGAGGCTGTTAGTAAGGCTGGATATAAATCTTATTTAAAAGATGAAGAAAATAAAGATAATATTAAGGATTTAGAAGATAAAGAAACTAAAAAATTGTTGAAAAGATTAATAATTTCTTTAATTATCCTTATTCCTCTTGTATATTTATCAATGGGACACATGATGGGATATAATATTGGGGTATTTAGAGATCATTTAATTATCCTTGGCTTAGTGGAATTAGCCTTATCTTTAATAATAATGATTATTAATCGTGCTTTTTATGTAAATGGATATAAGTCTTTATTCCATTTAAGTCCAAATATGGATACTTTAGTAGCATTAGGTTCATCAGTAAGCTTTGTATATTCGAATGTAATTTTGATTTTTATGATGATTAATATGAATAGCCATGAATTAATGATGGAATATTCCATGAACTTCAGCTTTGAAACAGCAGCAATGGTTCCAACATTAATCACAATTGGGAAAACTTTAGAAGCTTATTCTAAGGGAAAGACTACAAATGCGTTAAAATCATTACTTGTATTAAGTCCCAAAGAAGCGCATGTTGTAAGAAATGGCGAAGAAATAGTAATAAAAGCATCAGATGTAGTAAAGGGAGATATATTTATTGTAAGAAGTGGTGAAAGTATTCCTGTAGATGGTAAGATTATTGAAGGATATTCATCTGTTGATGAGGCGATGCTTACTGGAGAGTCGCTTCCAGTTGATAAAAATGTGGGTGATTTAGTATATAGTGCCACAATTAATCAAAATGGAATATTAAAATGTGAGGCCGTAAATGTTGGAAAAGATACAACTTTTAATAAAATAGTATCTTTAGTTGAAGAGGCGGCATCATCTAAAGCCCCAATTTCACGGCTTGCCGATAAAGTTGCTGGTATTTTTGTACCGGTAGTAATGGCTATTTCTTTAATAGTGTTTATTGTTTGGTTCATATTATCATTAAATATTGTGCTTGATGTCAAAACGTCAGAACTAGCATTTGCGATTAATCGTGCTGTATCAGTACTTGTTATATCATGTCCTTGTGCTTTAGGACTAGCAACTCCTGTTGCTATCATGGTGGCATCAGGAATGGGTGCTAAAAATCATATCTTATTTAAAAATGCTGCATCAATTGAAGAGGCTGGTAAGATTGATTTTGTAGTTTTAGACAAAACTGGCACAATTACTGAGGGAAAACCAGTTGTTGAAGATGTAAAAGCTTTAATAGAAGAGAATGAATTTATTAAATTGATTGCATCCATTGAGGCATTATCTTCACATCCAATCGCGTATAGTATTTTAGAATATGCGAAAGATATCGAGTTATACGAGGTTAGCAATTTTGAAACAATCCCTGGTAAGGGAATTCAAGGCATTATTAACAACAAATTGATATATGCACTAAATCCTAAAGCAATGAAAGAGATGATTAATTATTCTTCAGAAATTGAAAATTATATTGAAGAGATATCAAAATTAGGAAAAACCCCTATTTGTTTTGGGTATGACAATAATTTGATTGGTATTGTAGGAATTGTAGATAAAATCAAAGAAGATAGTAAGACGGCAATAAATGAAATGAAAAAAATCGGTATTGTACCGATTATGCTAACAGGAGATAATAATAAAACTGCAGCATATATTGCGTCTTTAGTTGGAATTGATCATTATATATCTGAGGTATTACCAGAAGAAAAGAAAAATGTAATTGAAAAAATAAAAAGATATGGTCATGTCGCAATGGTTGGTG
>JAEEHM010000029.1 GCA_016280895.1 Bacillota bacterium | reverse complement strand
GGTCGAATCGCCTCGGAGACACCATTAAAAGTCAATATTTGCCTGAGTGGCGGAATAGGTAGACGCGCGGGACTTAAAATCCCGTGGTAGATAATACCGTGCGGGTTCGAGTCCCGCCTTAGGCACCAATCATTATCGTGGGCCCTTAGCTCAGCTGGGAGAGCGCCTGCCTTGCACGCAGGAGGTCGCCGGTTCGATCCCGACAGGGTCCACCATTTTTTATAAAAGAGTATATTACTGGCGGTGTAGCTTAGCTGGCTAGAGCGTCCGGTTCATACCCGGAAGGTCGAGGGTTCAAATCCCCCCGCCGCTACCATTCTTGGACCCGTAGCTCAGTTGGTTAGAGCCACCGGCTCATAACCGGTTTGTCGCAGGTTCGAGTCCTGCCGGGTCCACCAGTAGTGATTATATATACTTTGATCTATCGATATCGCGGAGTGGAGCAGTTGGTTAGCTCGTTGGGCTCATAACCCAGAGGTCGTAGGTTCAAGTCCTATCTCCGCAACCATTTGGTCTCGTGGTGTAGTGGTTAACATGCCAGTCTGTCACACTGGAGATCGCGGGTTCAAGTCCCGTCGAGACCGCCATTTATTATATATTCTTAAATACTGGCTCGGTAGCTCAGTCGGTAGAGCAGAGGACTGAAAATCCTCGTGTCGGCGGTTCGATCCCGCCCTGAGCCACCATTTAAGAAAAAACGGAGGAATACCCAAGTCTGGCTGAAGGGATCGGTCTTGAAAACCGACAGGGTGTAAAAGCCGCGCGGGTTCGAATCCTGCTTCCTCCGCCATTTTAAAAAACACTTTTCAAAAGTGTTTTTTTTATATACAAATGACATGAATGTGTCGATTTTTTAAAATAAGTATTTTAAAAATTTTATACACGTGTTATAATAACTATAATATTGAAAGGAAATACTATGAAATACTTTGGTTTGTTGATTAAAGGAATTCTAATCGGATTTATAAGTATTGCGATACCAGGATTGAGTGCAAGCACAATTGCGATAATTCTTGGTGTATATTACGCAATGATAAATTCGATATCTTCAATTTTCAAAGATTTTAAAAAGAGCGTTGTTTTCCTTTCAATTTTAATTTTAGGATATGGTATAGGAAGCTTAGGTGGAGCCTTTATGATATCTACAGTATATAAAGTGGCACCACTTCCACTAATATTCTGCATATTAGGTTTAATAATTGGATCACTTCCTAAGATGTTTAAAGACCTAATGCCATATCGTAAACAGATATCTAATTGGATTGTAATGATTCTTGTAATAGTAGTATTAATTGTGTATTCATATATCATAATTGAGGGAGAACAAGTTACATTTGATAACATGCAAATATATGATTATGTGATACTTGCTTTTGTAGGCTTTATTACCTCAGTTACATTAGTTGTACCTGGTGTTGATTTTGCAGTTGTTCTTCTTGCATGTGGTTATTATTACGCAATTATCGATGCAATATCTGATTTGATGACATTTAATAATGTGTTGCATAACATTATTGTGTTAGCTACATATCTAATTAGTTATGGTATTGGTGCTTTTTGTTGTTCAAAAATTATCAACAAGCTCATTGTTAAACATGAGGTAAAGATGAAATTTATTAATTTAGGTTTCGTACTTGCATCTCCTGCAGTTGTAATTAGAAAGTGCATTATTGATAATCCTAATTATGCAGCTACATATTCAAATGGAAAATTAGCACTTGGAATTGTGCTTGCTGCCTTAGGCTTTATATTGATGATTGTGTTCTATCATTTTGCGTCTCCTGATAACAAAGATAGAGCCCATCAAACAAGACATATGTTAAGGTTTTATTTCATGATATTGAGTCAACCAATCAAAGCGGTTAGATTTTTAACTACAATGAAAAAGATGCTAAAGAAAAGAGATCAAATCCCCTTTGAAGAGAGATATAAATATTGTATGTCTCTAATTGATGTTGTAAATAAAGGGGGAAGAACAAGACCAATATTTGTGGGACTTGAAAATATCCCTGAAGAAACCACAATGTTTGTGTCTAATCACCAAGGAAGATATGATGGAATTGGTATCTATTCTAGCCTAAAGGATCGACCTACATCATTCTTAGCGCTGGAGTCCACAATGCACGCACCAATGTATTATGAATTCTTCCAATTATTAGAAGCAATATATATAGATTCTAATAATCCTCGTAGTCAAGTATATGCTACAAACAAGATGACAGATAAATTAAAAGAAGGAAGAAACTTCATTGTGTTTGTGGAAGGTGGATATGAGGATAATCGAAATAATCTTCAAGAATTTAAGACTGGCGCATTAAAATCTGCATATGACGCTAATGTATCGATTACTCCTGTTGTTTTATATGATTCATGGAAGGTATATGGTATATCTTCACTTAAAATTATTGAACCAGAAATTCATTATTTGAAATCTATTCCTTATGAAGAATATAAGGATATGACAAGAAGAGAGCTTGCAGATATGATTAAAGAAAGAATGCAAGAAAAATTAAATGAATTAAATAAGATTAAGGGTGTAGAATTTTTAGAAAATAAAGAGGTAGTAGAAAATTAAAATGAAGTATTTATTATTTAATGAAGGAACTAGTAATTTAAAATACAAAGAGGAATTTGATTCTGTAAAAGAAACTTTTGAAAATAATGCTGTAGTAAATGTGAAAGATATTGATTATAAAGAATTTTTAAGCAAATTAAATCCAGAAGATGAAGCTATCTTATTTGGTGGTGATGGTACACTTAATTATTTCATTAATGCTGTTGATGGCTATGAAATCAAAAACAATATATATCTATATCCGTTAGGAACAGGAAATGATTTCTATTTTGATATCTGTGGTAACGAAGCTAAACATGCCGTTTTAATCAATGAATATATCAAAGATTTACCATATGTATATGTAAACGGAATGAAAAGAAAATTTATTAATGGTATTGGTTTTGGTATTGATGGATATTGTTGCGAAGTTGGCGATCAATTGAAAGCTAAGAGTGATAAACCAGTTAATTATGCATCAATCGCAATTAAGGGCTTATTATTCCATTATAAGAAATTAAAAGCAAAAGTAGTAGTTGATGGAAAAGAATACAATTATAAAGATGTATGGCTAGCTCCAACAATGAAGGGTCGTTATTATGGTGGTGGTATGATGGTTGCCCCTGAACAAGATAGAAAAGATGAAGAAAGATTAGTATCATCAGTTGTGTTTAGAGGCAAATCAAGAATTGGTACATTAATTGTATTCCCATCTATTTTTAAGGGTGAACATGTTAAACATAAAAAGATGATATATATATTTAAGGGAAAAGAGGTTGAAGTTACTTTTGATCATCCTACTGCACTTCAAATTGATGGAGAAACAGTATTGAATGTTACAACATATAAAGTAACAATCTAAAATGTTTGTAGTATTATTAGCCTTAATTAATTTAGGATTAGCAGCTTTAATATCTTATCTATGCTTCAACAGTAACAATACATTGTTTATTGTGTTTATATTTATATTCTTTTTAGGACTTATTCTAATTGAGGCTCTTATATTCTTTTTAATACCATTTTTTGCAGGTATTAATAAACCATCAAGTGTTGAAAATAAAACATATAAGCGAGGATATAGAAAATTATTCACATTCTATGTAAGAATAGTAAATGCTTTGTTTGGTGTTAAAATTATTACAAGTGGCTTAGATAAGATACCTGATGGACCGGTTATTTTTATTGCTAATCATAGATCAAATATGGATCCATTTATTATGGAACAAGTTTTATATAAAAAGGATATGATATTTGTTGCTAAGAAATCCTTATTTAATATTCCTTTCTTTGGAAGAATTATTAATCAAGTAGGTTTTCAAAGAATCAATAGTAACTTTTTAATTGAAAAGAGTCCAGCTGAGGTATTAAATGATAAGAGACATGATTTAATTGCGATTAAGAATTGTATCGATTTAATCAATGAACAAGGTGTTAGTGTATCAATATATCCAGAAGCAATGCGTAATTTCCAAGATAAGGTATTATTAGAATTTAAACATGGTGTATTTCATATTGCGAAAAAGACTAATGTTCCAATTGTGGTAATGTCACTTAAGGGAACAGAAGATTTTAAGAAGAATGTTTTATTCAAAAGACATAAGGTAGAATTAAAGGTTTTAGATGTTTTATATAGTGATGCATATTCTAATCTTGCGAATGATGAAATTGCAACTAAGCTATATGATATGATATATGAAGATATCAAAGATTATTATATTGAATATGAAAAAAATAAAAGGGAGAACAAATAGTTCTTCCTTTTTATACTGCATATAAGATATCTAAATTACGTATTTTAGAATCTTTTATATGATTATTAACTGAAAAAGCATTGTTTTCTAAATCACTACATAATTCACTTGATAAGCCTTGCTTTTTCACTTCATCTAAAATCATTTCATTGATGTCATTTATTATTTCTAATTTTCCCTTAAACATCTCATTAGAATTATCAGTTTCCATTAGATATTCTAAAGGAGATGTTAGGTTTGATAAGATATCTAAATTATTTAGATATCTAAATTGCCACTTGTAATATGGTTTATATACCTTATTTAATAAAAATATTACATCAATTACTTTTTTCACATATTCATAAATTGATAATTGGGCACTTGCAGTATCATTATGATCAATACATCTTGGATAGTTATATACACCTGCTTGTTTCATTAAGAATAAAGAACCAGCTAATTTCTTTAATCTGATATCTTCAGGATAATATTTTATCTTTTCTCTAATGATACTAAACTGTTTAAAGAAATCATCATATATTTCACCATTAGTTGCTTCGCTTAAGAAGTGTTCAGGGATATTAAACCAATCAAGGCCAATATTATTATAATCTAAATTTGCAATTTTACTTTTATAGAAGTCTTCAATTAAAATTAAACCATGTCTTCCGCTGTCGATAATGTTTCTTTTATATCCCATAAATTCTTTTGGAAGCTTTGCGTAGCATCTTTCGATTTTAAATAAATCTTTTCGATCCATATCTGCAGGTGCAAATATACAAAAGCCTGGTTCAAAATCATGGTCTTGGCTTATATCATCATCAAAGCCATAACATTCACTTCCAGAGCCGACTAGACCAAAGGCTAAACTATTTTTTAAATCGCCTAATTCATTGAATAGGATATCTTTATATTTAAGATAATATTGTTTAGAGAGATCTAGCCCTTGCATATATTTCATCTGACCTTTCTTTTAATTCTTTTGCATATAAGAAATATCCATAATATGAAAATACACTTGCTGCTTTATTACAAGAATATGCATAATATGAATTATGTTCTAATGTTTTATCTTCTAATATTGCTTTTGCTTTATCAAGAAGAATATCTATTTCTTTCTCTGCATCCATTAAGCCTAATTCTAATTCTTTTAATGTCGCAATATTTAGATATGTCATTGCGATTTCGATATCACAATTTTTTATGTTAGTTAGAATATCAATCGCATTATAGAAATAATCATTTGCAGTTTTATAATCTTTGATATCTAAAAGTGCTAGTGCATAATTATTTAAAAGACTCGCGTATTTATATGTGTTTTTATCAAATTCACATTTTTCATATATATGAAGTGCAGCTTTATAATAATTGATAGCAAGATCAAAATCATTAAATACTTTATATGATGTAGCAATATTAGTATACATTGTAGCAAGTGTGATAGTATTATCTAATTCAAGTTCAGATGCTAGTTTAAGTAATAATTTAGATATATCATAAGCCTTATCTTTGTTGTTAGTTTGGCGATATATGCCAACTAGTTCATTACATATACTAAATAGATTTCTTTTATCAAAAGTGTTCTTTGAATTAATTAATTCTTTTTCCCAAAATTCAAGATGATGAGTTGCAGCATTTAAATCACCCTTATTGATATATTCATCATATTTATTCATTATTCTTTCAATTGATGCAGTATTATTTTGACAACAAGTTTCCATTTTTATATTTTCCTTTCACATATATATTTTAACATAAATAATAAAAAAACAGAAAAAAATTGCATTAATTTCTTTTCAAGTATTGAAATAGCAAAAATTACATTATATAATAAAGGTATATGGTTAACAAAGTTAACCATAAGGGGAGAAAAAATGGATAATTTAAAAGAACAATTAGCTAAATCTGTGGCATTGTTTAGAAATGTCAAGATAGCGAACCTTGATTCAAAGAGTGTACGCTCTTCAGGTTTTTCAGTGCTGATGGCTATTTACAATTCACCAGGAAAGGTATCTGCCATCGAAATTAGTAAGTACTTAGGTTTTTCTAAGGTGTATGCAAGCAAAGTGATGAAACAATTATTAACAGATGGTTTAATTTACAGAGAGGAAAATGAGAAGGATAGAAGACAATTATTTATCTATTTAACTGAAGAAGGTAAAAAGATTGTTCTTCAAAGTGTTGAAAAATTTACTGATTCTACAAACCAAATTTACATGGCTTTAGGAGAAGAAAAAGCAAAGGAATTTATTGAATATCTTGATCAAGCGAGAAAGATATTAGCATATTATCGTAATTCAAAATAAAAATAAAGGTTTATTGCCTTTATTTTTTATTTATGGTATAATAATCAAAAGAAAGGAAAGTAATATGAATAAATTTTCTAATTATTTAAAAAAGAAAAAGAGAGTACTTAAAGCATTAATTGAAGAATTAATGAAAGATTATTCATTTGCGTCTGTGCTTGCAACAGATGTATCTGGTAAGAATTACGCTATTGATAAAAATAGTACATATGTATTACCAAGTTCTATCAATGAATGTGGCTTTGTAGTACGTGTTTTTAAAGATGGATTATATTCTGAATATTCTTTTAATGAAATTGATGATAAAACAATTTCAGATGTTGTTTCTAATATTAAGGCACTTACGAGTAAAGAAATTAAGAATGAAAAGTTAAATCCAGCTTGTATGGAAGAGGAAGAAATCTCTAAAAAATTTAAGAGAAATATGCAGGGCGATGCTTTCACTGATGAAGAGATTGTTGCTAAATTAAAAGATGTAAGAGATTATGGTTTATCATTAAGTGATAAAATCATTAACGCAAGAGCATCTGTAGAAGTTGTAGAAATATCTAAGATGTATATATCTAATAAAAAGGATTTAGAACAATATTATACATGGGTTAATCCACGTGTATTTGCGCTTGTGAAAGATGATAAAGGTATTAAATATGCATATGATGGTTTTGGCACCAACAATTTAAGTGAGGGCTTAGCTGATTTGATGCCAAAGATGAAAGAGGCTGTAGAACTTGCGATTGAATTATTAGATGCTACTGCACCAAAACCTGGTGTATACACAATCATTACTGATCCATCAATTACTGGTTTATTCGCACATGAAGCCTTTGGTCATGGACTTGAAATGGACCAATTTGTAAAGGAAAGAGCAGTTGCTATGGATTATATGAATAAGAGAGTTGCTAAACCACTTCTTAATATGCATGATGGTGCAAAAGCAACATTTTCTGTTGCTAGCTATTTCTTTGATGATGAAGGGGCACTTGCATCAGATACACAAGTTATCAAAAAAGGTATTTTAAATGCTGGTATATGTGATAGCATATCTGCATCTATTCTAAGAATCAAGCCAACTGGTAATGGTAGAAGACAATCATATAAGAGAAAATCATATACGCGTATGACTAATACTTTCTTTGAAAAAGGAAAGGATAATTTAGATGATATGATTAAATCTGTAAAATATGGTTATTATATCGCGCAAACAAACAATGGTATGGAAGATCCTAAAAACTGGGGTATTCAATGTACAGCTCTTTATGGAAGAGAAATTGTTGATGGTAAATTCACAGGTAAGATTGTATCTCCAGTAGTTATGAGTGGATATGTAATTGACTTCTTAGAATCAATTTCGATGATATCAAAAGAAAACTTCAATGTAATTGGTAGTGGTTCTTGCGGTAAAGGCTATAAGGAATGGGTACGTGTCAGTGATGGCGGTGCTTGCTTAAAAGCAGAGGTAAAAATTGGATGATGAAAATTAACGCAATTATTAAGGAATTAAAGAAGTATGATAAGATTACTGATTTTGCAATTAAAGAATTAAAAACTTCTACTTTTGAACAATTCTATGACTTACAAAAATTAGAAACTACACGTATGACTAATACTTCAGAAACAAATGTAAGAATTTATACTAAGGCTCTTAAAGGTGACAAAACACTTTTAGGAAACGCAAGCTTTGATATTAGTCATAAGATATCTAAAAGTGAATTAGATAAGCTAATTGAAGATGCTATATATCAAGCGTCATTTGTGGAAAATGAATTTTATGAATTAGTTGAAGGTACTAAGAAGCTTTCTTTCAAACAAAATGATGAAGAAAAAGATCCATTTGAAATCTTACAAGAAATTGCAAGTATATATTTTAATGCTGGTAGAGATAATGCATCATTTAATGCCTTAGAATGTTTCTATAATCAATATGAAACACATCTAGTTACATCTAGAGGTGTTGATTATAAAAATAAAAAGCACAAAATCATGGTAGAAGCTATTCCTTCATATAACGCAAATAGTGGTAAAAGATTAGACAACTGCGAATTATATCGTATGAATGAATATGAAACATATGATGAAGCTAAGATTAAAGAAGATGCTTGTAATGCAATTTCTGATGTATTAAATAGAAGCAAAGCTTTGAAATTCAACAATCATATGAATGTAAATGTAATCATTAAAGAAAAAGATATTTTGAATATGTTAGAAGAACTAATTGTTACATATGATTATTCAAGTGTATATTCAAAATCTAATTTTCATAAAATTGGTGATGAAATTCAAACTAATCCTAAGAATCCTTTAAATCTTTCTCTAATTCCTTCGTCAAAGGGCGATTATTTCGATTCTGATGGTGTTTTACTCAAGGAAGCAAAGATTATTAATAATGGTAAGTTAGAGTCTTACTATGGAAATAATAGGTTCGCATATTATTTAGGAATTAAGCCAACTGGTAACCTTCAAACTATAAAAGTTACTAAGGGTAAAAAAGCATATTTAGATATGTTGAAGAAACCATATATTGAAATACTAGATTTATCTGGTATTCAAGTAGATTTATTTGCTGACTACATTGGTGGTGAAGTAAGACTTGCTAATTATTTTGATGGTAAAGATACATATCCAATTACTGCTTTCTCATTTAGTGGTAGCTTAAAGAAATGTATTGATGAATTAGAACTTAGTAAAGAAATGACTAAGATTCCATATTATGTTGGTCCTAAATATGCGCTTTTAAAGGACTTTGAAATAATTTAGATATCTAAATGAAAGAAAATTATCGAAAAAAGATAATTTTCTTTTTTTATGAAACTATTTAGATATCTAATTTGTATTATTAGACGAAGAGATAAAATTTCTTTTAAAAATTATATGCATATGGTATAATGATTAAAAGAAAGGATTTGATATTATGGAATTAGATGACAAAACGATTATCAAAAAGCTGAAGTCTAATAATCAAGATATAATAGATGAAGGCTTTGAAGAATTGTATTTGAAATATTCGAAACTCATCTATGTTTGTATAAAAAGATATATTAAAAGAAAAGAAGATATTGAAGATTTATTATCAGATACCTTTCTAAAGATATTTGAAAATAGATTGAATTTAAGAGATGATAAGAATTTCAAATATTATTTAACAACTACAGCAAATAATTTAGCGATTAATTTCTTGAAAAATAAGAATAATGATTATGATATTTTAGAATATGAACATTTTGATACATATGAAAGTAATAATAATGATTTAAAAGATATGATAGATATCTTAAAATCACAATTAGAACAGGATGAAGTAGATATCATTATTCAACATTTGATATATGCATATACATTTGAAGATATCGCTAAACAAAACAATTTAAATGTTAGCACTGTAAAAACAAAATATTTTCGTGCTATAAAGAAGGTGAAAGTATGATTAAAAAGGATGAAGATAAAATCATATCAATACTTAATGATAAAGTAGATGTCGATATTGATCTAAAATCTAACTTTAATAATATTCGTTCAAAGGCAAGAGATAGCATTTCATATAAGAATAATAATGTTAAAAAAGCATTTAAACCAAGATTTGCGCTTGTGTTTACGTCAGTAATTTTAGTACTTGCTCTTGTTATTGTGGGGATTCCTTTACTTGTGACTAGCTTTGGGGGTATGAAGAAAAGTGATGCTGCACCTGAAAAAGATTATAATTATTCAGAAAATCCTGGTGGATGGGATAATAAAGCACACGAAATTGAACATGGAAGTTCAAAAGGCGATGTAATTGAATTTAGATATCTATATGTTGATGAAATGTCAGCATCTGATTTAAAAATATTATTAGACAAATTGATGATTAGTGCTGATGTTGAAGATGGTAAAACATATAAGGTTTATTCAACAAAAGGCATTAATAGCGAATACTTAACAATATCAACAGATTCTAAAGAAGAAACATATCAAATTAATGCTGATTTTAAAATAGAAGATATCTATAATCAAATTACTGGTGGAAATACCGATACTTCTATTTCTGTATATGTAGATGGAGATAATATTGTTTTTTATGCTAATGGTGATAAAGAAAATAATATTGTAGTAAAATAGAATTATCAAGTTTAACTTGATAATTTTTTAATTTAGATATCTAATTATGAAAAAAATCTTGCAAATAAAAATTTATAAGTGTATAATTAGATTAATAGAATTGTTAAGGAGAAAGATATGACTAAAAATTTCAATTCACAATTTTATATTTATTACTATTATTACTTTCCAAGATAGATTATGTGATTCTTGGCCTTTTAGTGTATAAAGGGGATGTTATTACATAATCAAAATAGTAAGATTAAGTAATAACAAATATAAAAAAGAATTATAGGTGCTATTACTTAAAAGAAAGGATAGCACTTTTTGTTTTAAAATAGGAGGTAAATTATGAAGAAGTCTTTAAAACAAGTATTATCGGTAGTATTAGTTGTCTTATTTGCTGCTTTCTGCTTTGGATGTAAGAAGGATGGAGATGCTAAATTAAAAATTGGTATTTTACAACCAGTTGAACATGATGCTTTAGGAGCTGCTCGTCAAGGATTTATTGATGCTTTAAAAGAAGCAGGATATGTTGATGGCGATAATATTGAAATTAACTATGTTAATGCTAATGGTGTTGAAAGTGATCTTGTAACACTTGCTAAATCATTAACTTCTAAATCTGATTTAACATTAGGTATTGGAACTGGTGCAAGTGTAGCACTTCAATCTGCACAAGTTAATTCTGGTTCTAAAAAGCCTATCATCTTTACAGCTGTTACTGATGCTGTAGATGCTGGTCTTGTTAAATCTAATGCTGCGCCTGGTGGATATATTACTGGTGCAAGTGATGCTAACCCAGTTGAAGCACAAATTGATTTAATTAAAGAATGCTTACCTGAAGCTGATAAAATTGGTATCTTATATACTCAATCAGAAACAAATTCAGAAGTTCAAGCTAATCAAGCTGAAGCACAAGCTAAAAAAGCTGGCTTAGAAGTTGTTAGAATGACATGTACTGATACAACTGACTTACCACAAGTTGCTGAAAGATTATGCTCAACTGATGGTATTGATGCTATTTATGTTCCAACTGATAATCTAATTGCTGCTAATATGGCAACTGTAAAGGCTGCTTTAGAAAAATATCATGTATTATGTGTAACAGGTGAAGAAGGATTAATGACATCTGGTGGACATGTAACATTATCAATTGATTACTATGAATTAGGTAAAAAAGCTGGTAAGGTTGCTGCTGCTGTATTAAAAGGAGAAGCTGATCCTGCTACTACTGCTGTTCAAACTATGTCACTTGAAGAATGTAAATATTTAATGTGTAGCACAAATATTGCTGCTGCAGGTATTACTATTTCAGATTCAGTTAAAGAAAAATGTACTGACGTTGAGGCTAAATAAATAAAATGGGTGGATTAGTTAATATTCTTTTAAACATATTGACATCCGGCCTTCCATGTTGTTTACTAGCAATCGGTATCTTTTTAACATATCGTTTATTAGATTTTGCTGATTTAACTGCTGAAGGTAGTTTCTTAATTGGCGGTGCTACTTGTGTAACAATCATCGCCAATGGTGGTAACCCCTTCTTTGCTACTATTATAGGTATGGTTGGGGGACTTATCTGTGGTATTATTACTGGTCTATTACATACAAAATTAAATATTCCTAAGCTACTTAGTGGTATCATCACAATGACTGCAACTGCATCAGTGGCACTTTTAATAATGGGAAGCACAAAAGAAAATGTAGTATTTGCTAACCTTGTTACTTTAGGTACTAATGATACTACAATATATTCAATCTTTTATAATCCAGAAATAATAAGAAATCAAATCGTAGAATCAATTGTAATGGCAATAATTGTTGTTATAATGATAACTATCATTTATTTCTTCTTTGGTACTGAACATGGTATGGCTATTCGTGCTACTGGTATGAATGAAAAAATGGCACGTGCCCAAGGTATCAATACGACAGTATCTAAGATTGTGTGTGTTGCGATGTCTAATGCACTTATCGGTTTATCTGGTGCTTTATGGGCTCAAGATGCACGTTCAATGGATGTTAAAAGTGCTAGTGGTTTCTTAGTTGTTGGTTTAGCTGCAATTCTAATTGGTGAAACTATTTTTGGTAAACGCACATTTAAGAATTGGATTATCTCAGTTGCCTTAGGTGGAATTGTGTATTATGTAATCATTACTGTTGCGATTGAATTAGGTCTTCCTACTCAACTTAAGAACTTATTATACGCAATATTAATTACTATCGCATTATGCTTACCTCTAATTAAATCATTAATTACAAAATTAATACCAAAGAAGGAGGCCAAGGGAAATGCTTAAAATAGAAAATATTGTTAAAACATTCAACCTTACAGGTAATGCTGAAGATATCAAAGTGGCCTTAAATGATGTAAGTTTAGAGGTAAATGAAGGAGATTTCATCACAATAATTGGTGGAAATGGTTCAGGTAAATCAACACTAATGAATATCATCAGTGGAGTATTTTCTCCAGATAGTGGTCATATCTATATTGATGGTGACTGTGTCGATAAACTTCCTGAGCACAAAAGAGCTAAATATTTAGGTCGTGTCTTCCAAGATCCACAAATGGGAACTAGTCCTAACATGTCAGTAATCGAAAACTGCGAAATTGCGATTAGACGTGGTAAGAAACGTAGTCCGTTTAAATGGGGTTTCACTAAGGAACACAAAGAATTCTTTGAAGAAGAAATGAAGAAATTAGATTTAGGTCTAGAAAAGAGATTAAACCAAAAGGTTGGTTTACTTTCTGGTGGCCAAAGACAGGCTTTAACATTATTAATGGCTAATTTTGAGAAACCTAAAATTTTATTATTAGATGAGCATACTGCTGCACTTGATCCTAAAACTGCAGATAAGGTTATGAAGATTACTAATGATATCGTTACAAAAGAAAATATTACAACATTAATGATCACTCATAATATGAAAGATGCAATTAAATACGGAAATAGATTGATAATGTTGAATAATGGGCGTATAATATTAGATATCAAAGGCGAAGAAAAAGCTAATTTAACAGTAGAAGATTTATTAAAGAAATTTAGTGAAAATCCAGATATTGTTATGAATGACAAGATGATATTATCATAAAGGAGAGAAACGATGAAATGTAAAAAATGTGGTGCTGAAAACTTAGATGACGCAAAGTTTTGCTCATCTTGTGGAAGTAGATTAGATGCTAAATATTGTCAGAAATGTGGTAAGGTAAATCCTGATAATGCTAAATTCTGCAATTATTGTGGTAGTCTTTTAGACACTGAAGGCACAAATGAAGAAAATGTAGAATACAATCAAGAAAACACAATAAGATGCCGTATATGTGGACATATCAATCCAAATACAGAAAATTATTGTAAATTATGTGGTAGTCAATTAACACCAAATAATGGACCACAAGCAACATATAGTGCAAGTTATAATACTTATAACACATCATCTTATGATCAACGTGGTGATGCTGCGACTCCAAGTATGATTATTGGTATTGTTGCATTAGTACTTTCTGCATCTACATGCTTAAGCTTGGTTGGTATTGTTGTAGGTATCGTTGGTTTAATTAGATCTTCTATCAATTTGAAGAAGAATCAAGGTACTAGATCTAAGGCACTTGCTGGATTTATTTGTTCAATTATCGCAATTGCGCTTGGAATATTAACATTCGCATATGTAATTGCTATCTTAAATAGCGAAGAATTCAGAAAGGCTTATGAAGAAGCAAGGAACCAAGCAGGATATATAAGAATGTTATTAAAATAAAAAATAAAAAAGGAAGAATAAATGAAATTATATTTCATTCTCTTCCTTTTTATTTTTGTTTTTATTTTTTATTATTCGATTACATATGAAACCATTCGATATACAGCTAAGAAATTAGCAAGTGTCATTGTTACTTCAACTCCTGGTACATTAGGATCGTTGATATAAATTGTTGTTTGATTATCTTCAATCTTATATCCAGTAACTACAAGTAAATGTCCTGCAGTAGTATATGTTTTTTTATTAGTGATTGTAGTACCTTTAATAGATGCTGCAATTGGACCGATTGTTGCTAAGCATTGAATCATTTCATTTGCGGAATAGAATCTTTTAACATATGCAGTTTCACCAAATGAACTCATACCAATTGTGTTATATACCCAGTTTCCATAGATATTATTACCATGGTCTAGTACGATAGATGCAATATATTCATGTTCATATGCAGCTTTATCACTAAAATCATATCCCTTATAATTAAGTAGCATTGTTGAAGAAGTAGCACTACAAATGATACCACCAATTTTTGGTACATCATGTTGATAGTGTTTTTTAACATCATATTTAACTTCTTTAGGTAAATTAGATATATCTACATTATATGTGTAATCAGCTAATTCAAGAGCAAGTGCTATCATTGTAAGTTTTGGACTTTCATATGCGATATTAGATCTTCTTAAAATGATTTTCATTTGGAATGCTTCTCCCTTATTTGGAGATATCATTTTAATTTCATCTTCTACCATTTTAACATATGTATCACTTTGAGGTAAGCAAGAGTTATTTAATCCTTGTCCCCATTTGCCATATGAAAAATATTTACTCCATGTGTTATTTGATTTAACACGAACCAATAATTCACATGTTGCATTCTTAGAAGAGGTTGCTGCATAAGAACCAACAAGTGATAAAATATTATTTTGACTGATTTCATCAGTTTGATAATAGCCTTCTTTTACACCTTCATCTAATACTAATTTACCATTTTCAAGATGTACATTATTCTTTTCACCTTTAAATGTACGATCATTAAAGAAATGTGCTTGATATGAAACGTTTGTTGTAAAATCTTTTTCCATTGTTTTAGCTCCTTTAGATAATGTCACTGTTAAAGTTATTTCTTTAAAAGTGCTTTGGTTTTTTTGTAGTACACCTTCATTTGAAAGGATACTTGGATCGCTTGATTGCCATGTTGCTTGAGTATTATATTTAAATTCCTTATCTAATGTGATATCTGATGTAATAATATTTGGTACCTTTATCTCACTTATTGCTTTTGAAAGTGCTAATTCATCACTCATTGCTTTGATATTTAAATTGCAAGAATAAGATATATTAAAGATAGTTGTTGCTTTTAAAGATACTACTATATCTTCATTATCAGGTGATATTACACCATCATTAGATAATATTCTTTGATTCTTTGATTCCCATAAGATTTCTATTTCTTTATCTTTATATGTGAATGTTCTAGGTAAATTGATATCTGCTGTGATATCATATCCAAAGCTTGTACATATTGTAAGTAGGTTTTTAAGTATTGCTGAAGTATCTACTTTTTCAATTTTGATATTATGATTAAATGTTTCGGATTTACCTGATGCAGATAGTGTTACAGCAAGTGTAATATTTTGATCATCTAAAAATAGATTAATCTTACCATCATTTGACATTACATCAAGATTATTTGAAACATATGAAACTCTATATGTTGTTTTACCATATTTGATTGAAGCATTTAAATCAATTGATATATCTGTAGATGTTGGTATATTTAATGATTTATATGCTTCTTCAAAAGCTTTATCAACATTTGCATATGATATAAAATCATATGATTTATTAATTGATTCGCCATTATATGTAAAATCTACATTTAATGTCACCATTTCATCGCTTAATGTGTAATAATATTTTCCTTCATTTGTTAAGATATTTTCATTTGAAGATTCCCATTTTGCTGATATTTTAATATTTTTATAATTATATTCTTCTTGTAAATCTAAATCAGCATTTAGGTTTTCTTCAAATGTGATAGTGTCCACAAATTCTTTCAATACATTTTCTTTTTTATCGGGTTTTTGTTCTTTACATCCTACAAATACGAATATACTTATTAGTAGTAGAAATAATAATGTTTTGTTTTTGATCATATTTTTTCTCTCTTTCGTCGACATTTATTTTATCATACTTTTATTTATTTTTCAATTGTAGTATAATATATGCAAATGGAGTGTGTATTATGACTAAAACTATTTTTGAAATTGACAAAAACATGAAGAATAATGATCTTGAAAGTATTAAGGAGAATGACGTTACTTTTTATAATCTAAATAATGATTATTTACTTGGACAAGCATTTAGAAATGATTTTAAAAGATTAGAAAATATCCATGTTAGTGATAATGTAGATATCTTAAAGAAGCATCCAAGTGGCCTTAATATTATATTTCAAACAGATTCTAAGAATATCAAATTAAAAGCTAAGCTTGCAGGGCCTGCATATATGAGTCATATGACTTCAGTTGGCACTATTGGTTTTAGCTTATATGTTTTAAACAAAGATAAGTGGGCATTTTTAGGTGCTACTAAGGTTTTAAATAAGGAATATACAGCTAATATGATATCTAATATGGATAAGAAGATGCGTACTTACCGTATTTACTTCCCGTTATATCAAGAATTGATTGATGCTTATGTAGGTGTTGATGAAAAAGCGAAATTTGAATTCGTGAAACCAAAAATGGATAATTTAGTTATATACGGAACATCTATTTCTCAGGGAGGTTGTGCAACAAGACCAGGAATGGACTATGGCGCAATATTAGGTAGACTTTTAAATCTAAATGTTATTAACTTAGGTTTTTCTGGAAGCTGTAAAATTGAAGAAGTAATGACTGATGAAATAAATAAAATTGATAAGAAATATTTAATATTAGAATTAGAATCAAATAGTCCAAGCTATGAACATATGAAGACACATTTAACATATATGTTAGATAATTTGAAGAATAAAGATAAATTTGATATCTATTTGATATCGCATTTTTCTGATACAGAAGTTCTTGTCAATAAAAATCTAAAAAGATATCGAGAGGGTTTTAGACAATTACAAGCAAGCTTTCCATATGTGAAATTTATCGATGGAGAGAAACTTACTAAATCACTAGGCTATGAAGGCACAGTTGATGGAGTACACATGACTGATTTAGGCTTTTATGATTTGGCACATAAATTGGCTAAAATTATAGGTAAAAAGCATGATTAGATATATAAATGATTGTTTCGGAAACATCGATGATATGTTATCATTTTACCGAACTTCTAAATCCAATGCATATAAGCTTGTTTCTTGGGGCTGCATTAAGGTAAATGGAGAGGTAATAAAGAAAAAAGAATTTAAAATAAAAACAGGTGATTTAATTGAAATTGATGATAAACGTATCAAAACAAGTGATTATATTCCTTGGAAGAAAGATTTAAAAATCTTATATGAAGATGAAGATATCATTATTGTTTATAAAGAAAGAGGAATGTTAGTTCATCCTGATTCGATATCTAATGAAACATTAGATAATGCACTTAGCTATTATTTTAGAGGGCAGGATGTTGTATTTGATCATTTGCATCGACTTGATTTAGATACATTTGGAATGTTAGTATGTTCTAAAAATATCCTTGCACAATCATATCTATCAAGTTTATTTGAAAAGAGACAATTAGATAAGGAATATATTGCGCTTATTGAAGGCCATTTAGGAAAGAAAAGTGGTGTTATTTTAAAACGGATAGCTAGCGATAGACATTCCAACAAACAAATAACATCAAATACTGGAAAAGATGCTAAAACAATATATAAGGTTATTGAAGAAAGCAAAGAATTCACAAAGGTACTTGTGAGAATTGAAGGTGGAAGAAAGCACCAAATAAGATGCCACTTTGCATCTATTGGTCATCCAATTGTGGGTGATAAGCTATATGGAAGTAAGTATTTAGATAGAGAATTGATGCTACAATTCTTTAAAGTTGAATTCGTTCATCCACGTACAAAAAAGCCTTTCTCATTTGAAATTGAACAAGAATTTTAGAGGATAAAAATATGAAATATAGAAAGCTAGGAAAAACTCAATTGAATATTAGTGAAGTAGGTTGCGGTGGTATTCCAATTCAACATATTAGCCAAGAAGAAGTTAATAAACTAGTTGATAAAATGATTGAATTAGGTATTAATTTTATTGATAGTGCTAGAGGATACACTATAAGTGAAGAAATGTTTGGAAAAGCCTTGCTTGGTAAAAGAGACAAATTCTATTTAGCTACTAAATCGATGTCAAGAAATTATGAAGATATGAAAAGAGATATCGAAATTAGTTTAAATAATTTTCAAACAGATCATATTGATTTATATCAACTTCACAATTTAAGAGATGATAATTATCAAGGTGCTTTAAAAGCTTTAGAGGAAGCTAAAAAAGAAGGTAGGGTTAAGCATATTGGTTTTTCTAGCCATTCTGTAGATTTCGCATATGAACTTATTAGTAAAACGGATATCTTTGAAACAATTCAAATTCCTTATAATTTCTTAGAATTACAAGCTGTTAAATTATTTAAACTTGCGAAGATGAAGAATATCGGTGTTATCGTAATGAAACCACTTGCTGGTGGAAATATTGATAAGGCTAAAACATCACTTAAATATATACTTGCAAATGATTGCGTAAGTGTCGCAATCCCTGGTATGGAAAGTATTAAGCAAATAGAAGAAAATGCTTCTATTGATAATTATGATTTAACTAAGGATGAAGAAATATATATCCAAAACATGAGAGAATTATTTAAAAACGAATTTTGTCATCGTTGTGGTTATTGTATGCCTTGTAGTGTTGGTATTGATATACCATCTAGCTTTACATATGAAAATTATTATAAGAAATATAATCTAAAAGAATGGGCAATACTTCGTTATGAGGGAATGAACGTAAAACCATCTGCATGTATTGCATGTAGAAAATGTGAAGCAAGATGCCCATATGGCTTACACATCGTCGATAAACTGAAAAGAGTTGTTGAGGTGTTTGAGCATGAATAAAGAAAATTTTTATTTAAAGAATTATAAGATTATAATAAGTATTGTGATGCTTATTAATTATGTAATGCTAGCATTAATTGGTAGTGGTGCATTAGAGAATGTATCTTCAAGATTTTTTGAAATATACTTCTTTTTATCATTTACATTCTTACCAATAATATTTATCTTTGCGTATTTGTATACGCGATTTAAAAAAGAAGAAGATATCAATTTAAAAGATTATTCGATATATCTTCCATTTATCCAAAGTGCTTTATTCATATTATTGTTTGCGATTAAATATTGTATTCAACTTGATCGTAATTATTTATCAATGTTTATTGTGATTGCGATTACTTTCTTTTTAGTAAATGGAATATTAATCTTATTTATAAATAAAGATATATCTAAAAAGAGATATGTTATTGTGAATATATTTTCATATCTAACTATGCTTGCATATATTTTGTTGATGATCATTATGTCTTATGATTACTCAGTATTATTATAATTTAGATATCTAAAAATAAAATGACACACGTAATGTGTGTCATTTATAATTAATCATCACTTGTAAATAAAGCAATCGGAAATAAAGGCATCTTTATTGTTGATTCACCATAAAGAATTTTTTCTAATTCATTTAACTTTGGAATTATTTGATTGTAAGCTTTTGATTTATATGAAATTAATTTTTTTGGAATTTTTCTTTTTGGATCGGTCGCGCAAGGAACTTGTGTATCTGAATACGTAATATCAAATAGTTTTTCCATACTTCCAATAACAGTGTCTATTGCTCCAGGATTATTATAATTATTTGTGTAGCAATAATAATTACTGATGATTGTTGGCATTAATTCTTTATAAAATTCGTATATTTCATCTACTAATTTTTTAATATTTTTATCTTTTTTTGTAAAGTAAAGCTTTCTTTTTGTTTTAGCCATTTCATTCCAAAGATACTTGTTCTTTTCAAAATTATTATAACTATCTTTAATCTTTCCTTCTTGATAACCATCTTCAGATTCTAACTCTTTAATTGTTGGAATTATCCCTCCAACTACAAATGTGAATTTTTGTGCTAAAAAAAGAAAGTCAGTCAAAAAATCATCTCTCTTCTCTTTATAAGTGAAAATCATTGAAAGAAATAATGTAAAAGCACTACCGAAAATTCCAGAACTAGCTGCAATAAAAAAATCTTTTATAGATTTAATTTGCGAATGCAAATCTTTTATAAAAGAACATGTAAATAATAAAGCAAATAATAATAATCCAGATATAACACTTATCCAAAAGCATAATTTTTTTAATTTTACATTAAAAATCATATTTTCCTCCTTCTTTTCGCCATAATTATATCATAATTGAAATACTTTTGTAAACTATTTAATTTATTAATGTGTAATTAATTAAAGTTTGAAATTGAAGAATTAACAATTTATTAATAAGTCGAAAAATGACACACAAATTAGTGTGTCATTTTTCAGAATTTATCATTATCTATACTGAAGATATCTTCTTCAATTATTTCTTCTTTTCTAATTGATTCAGGATCGGCATAATATTTACCGTTCTTATCATTCTTATAAACATCTATAACTAAGCCTTCTTCATAGTTTGTGAATTTAGAAGAATAATCTGTTGTTTTTAAATATTTACCATCTTTTGTTTTGTAAGAGATTGTATGTGGATGAGCATTACCAATTGAGAAAGAATAGTTTGTTTTTATGCCAATAACATTAGCTCGCTCTTTTTTGAAATGTGTTTTGTAATATTTAGCTTTAGCTTTTAGTGCTGTAAAGATAATTAGTGGAATAAAACCAATTATTAGTTGGATTATACCTATTACAAAAAATACAATCGAAATTATTGCTAATTCTTTTAAGCTTGAAACTTCGTGATAATTATCAGGATTATAATATATAACTATTTCTTTTCCTTCATAATAAGAACTAGAATAAGAATTCAATTTTACTTCAACTGGTGTTGTTTCTCCATCCGGTGTAAAAGTAACAAATGCGTCTTCACTACTATGATTTACAGTAGATATTACAGCATCAACTTTAATAAAATTGCTTTCTACATATCTGTATCTTAAAAATACACCAACTGATGCACCAATAAATCCTAGTGCACATATTGATAAAACAATTAATACTATAAATAAAGAAGTTTTTACTGTACGTTTCATATTCTTTTGTGTTGTATTCATATTATTCACCCCAGTATAATTATACCATTTTTTTAATAAATTGATAGATAAAATCTATTATTTTTTCGCAAAATGAAAAAAAATAAAAAAATGCTTGCATTTTGAATTGAAAAGTAGTAAAATATTAAAGGCTTTAAGAAGGCAGTGATTTGGGAGGTTGCTGATACACACGGTTGAGTTGCCAGCTCGCATGTATTAGGGAATTTCCAAGGAGCCTGAAAAGTACAAAGATACTATATAGGAGGCAAAATTATGGCAAGCAAAAAATTAAGAATCAAATTAATTTCTTATGATCACAGATTAATTGATGAATCTGCTGCAAGAATCGTTGATGCAGCTAAGAAGACTGGTGCCAGTGTATCTGGTCCTATTCCTCTTCCAACTGAAAGAGAAGTTTTCACAATTATCCGTTCACCACATAAACATAAAGACAGTCGTGAACAATTTGAAAGAAGAACACATAAGAGACTAATTGATATCGAAGCTACACCAAAGACTTTAGATGCATTAGTACATTTAGAGATACCTGCTGGTGTTGATATCATTTTAAAATAATGAGTAAAAATATTAAAAAAGGAGGAAAAACTCATGGCCAAGGGAATCTTAGGTAAAAAAGTCGGAATGACTCAAATTTTTGCAACAGATGGCACTTTAATTCCTGTAACAGTAATTGAGGTTACACCTAATGTTGTATTACAAAAGAAAACTGTTGAAACTGATGGTTACCAAGCAGTACAGTTAGGCTATGCTGATATGACTAAAAATATCAACAAGGCTGAAAAAGGACATGCTGATAAAGCTAAAACAAATCCTAAGCGCTTCATTAAAGAAATTGCTGGGGAAGAAATGTTGGCATTTGAAGTAGGTCAAGAAGTTAAAGCAAATATTTTCAAGGAAGGCGAAATGGTTGATGTAACTGGAATTAGTAAAGGTAAAGGTTACGCTGGTGGCGTTAAACGTCATAACTTCCATATCGGTCCTAAAGCACATGGTAGTGGTTATCATAGAGGTGTTGGTTCTATGGGCTCTATCGATGCTGCAAGAGTTAAGAAGGGCAAAAAGATGCCTGGTAGATTAGGTGGAGATGTTACTACAATTCAAAACTTAAGTATCGCCAAAATCGATTTAGAAAAGAACGTTGTGCTAATTAGAGGTAATGTTCCAGGAGCTAAGAACTCATATGTAGTAGTTACAAATGCAGTTAAGTCTCATGATGCAACAATTAATCCAGAAGCACTAACTAAAGCAGAAGCTTAAGAAAGGAGAATAAGATGCCTAGTATTAAAGTATTAAACCAATTAGGTCAAGAAGTTAAAGACTTAGAATTATCTAGTGAAGTGTTTGAATGCGCTGCTAATAATCAAGTAATCGCTGATGTCATCAATTCTCAACGTGCAGCTATGCGTCAAGGTACAGCAGATACAAAGACTCGTACTGAAGTTAGTGGTGGTGGTAAAAAGCCTTATCGTCAAAAAGGTACTGGTAGAGCTCGTCAAGGTTCTACAAGAGCTCCTCAATGGCGTGGTGGTGGAGTTGTATTTGGACCTACTCCAAGAAAGTACAACTTAAAGGTTAATAAGAAAGTTGTTAAGGCAGCTACAAGAATGGTTTTAAGTGATCGTTTAGCTTCTGGCAACTTAATCGTATTAGACAAGATTGTATTAGAAGATAACAAGACTAAGAGCTTTGTTAAAGTATTAGATGCAATCAATGCTAATGTAAACAAGAAAATTATCGTTGCAACTTTAGAAGAAGATTTCAACTTAGTATTAGCTGCAAGAAACATTCCAAATGTTTACTTACAAACTAAGTCACACTTAAGTGTTTATGATTTATTAAATGCTGATATGTTTGTCATCACTGAAGATGCAATCGCAAAATATGAGGAGGATTTGAAATAATGAAAAAGAATTATGACATTATCGTTCGTCCTTTAATTACTGAAAAGACTACAAAATTAATTGAAGCTAACAAATATACTTTTGAAGTAAAAGCTGGTAGCAACAAGGTTGAAGTAGCAAAAGCAGTTGAAGAATTATGGCAAGTTAAAGTTGAAGCTGTTAATATGATTAACACTCAAAGAAAGACTCGCCGTGTTGGAAAATATGAAGGATTACGTCCAGCTGTTCAAAAAGCTGTTGTAACTTTAGCTAAAGGCGATAAGTTAGACGTATTTGAATTATAGGAGGAAATAATCAATGGCTATTAAAAGTTATAAACCTACGACTAATGGTCGTCGTGATATGACTGTATTAGTTTACAAAGAAGAAATCACTTGCGATACTCCTGAAAAGAGCTTACTTGCTCCTGTTAAGAGCAAAGGTGGTAGAAACAATACTGGTCGTATTACAGTTCGTCATCAAGGTGGTGGCGTTAAGAGAAAATATCGTATCATTGATTTTAAACGTAACAAAGACAATATCGAAGCAACAGTTAAGACAGTTGAATATGATCCAAACCGTAGTGCTAATATCGCATTGGTTGTATATGCTGATGGTGAAAAGAGATATATTATTGCACCAAAAGATTTACAAGTAGGTCAAAAGATTGTATCTGGTGAAAATGTAGACGTTCGTGTTGGTAACTGCATGCCTTTAATGAATATGCCAGTTGGTTCAATTATTCATAATATTGAAATGCATCCTGGTAAAGGTGCTCAGTTAGTTAGAAGTGCTGGTGCAAGTGCACAAATCTTAGGACGTGAAGATAGATATGTTCTTGTTAGATTAACTTCTGGTGAAGTTAGAAAGATTTTAGGTGTTTGCCGTGCTACATTTGGTGTAGTTGGAAACGCTGATTACATGAATGTAAATATTGGTAAAGCTGGTCGTACACGTTATTTAGGAATCAGACCTACAGTTCGTGGTTCAGTTATGAACCCTAATGATCACCCACATGGTGGTGGTGAAGGTAAAGCTCCTATCGGAAGAAAGGCTCCTTTAACTCCATGGGGTAAACCTGCTCTAGGTAAGAAGACACGTGATACAAAGAAAAAGTCAAGCGAACTAATCGTTCGTAGACGTAACGGTTAATTAGGAGGTAATACAAGATGGCTCGTTCATTGAAAAAAGGACCTTTCTGTGATGAACATTTAATGAAAAAAGTTGTTGAATTAAATGAATCAAACAGTAAAAAAGTAGTACAAACTTGGTCAAGAAGATCAACTATATATCCAGAATTTGTAGGACACACAATTGCCGTTTACAATGGTAAGAATCACGTTCCTGTATATGTTACTGAAGATATGGTTGGACATAAACTTGGAGAATTCTCTCCAACTAGAACTTTCCATGGACATGGAAAGGATAAGGAAACTAAGTAGGAGGTAAGGTATGGCTGAAGAAATTAAAACTGCTAGAGCAGAAGCTAAAACCATTCGTATCTCTGCTTTCAAAGTAAGACTTGTTATGGACAACATTCGTAATAAGAGTGTTAAAGATGCTTTCTCAATTTTAGCTTTAACTCCAAACGGAGCAAGCGTTGCAATTGAAAAAGTTTTAAAGAGTGCTGTTGCAAATGCTACTAATAACAAAAAGATGGATGCAGAAAAATTATTCGTAAAAGAAATTTACGCTAATGAAGCTGTAACTATGAAGAGATTTTTACCAAGAGCTAAAGGTAGCGCAAGCAGATTACTTAAGAGAACTAGCAACATCGTTGTAGTTGTTGCAGAGAAAGAATAGGAGGATCTCAAGTATGGGACAAAAAGTTAGCCCAATAGGAATGCGTTTAGGCATCGTCCGTGATTGGGATTCAAAATGGTATGCAAATAAATTAGAAGTTCCTGAATTATTACATGAGGACTTAAAGATTCGTAAGGAAATCGATACTTATTACAAGAAGGCTCAAGTTTCTAGAGTTGTTATTGAAAGAGTAAAGAATAAAATTATGATCGTTTTATATACAGCTAAACCAGGTGTTGTTATTGGCCGTGAAGGTACAATCAAGACTCAATTAGTTGAAAAATTACAAAAGATGACTGGTAAAACAGTATTTATGAACGTCGTTGAAATTAAGAACCCAGACTTAGATGCAACTCTTGTTGCTCGTAAGATGGCTGAAGATCTTGAAAACAGAGCTTCATTTAGACGTGTTCAAAAGAAAGCAATCCAACAAACAATGAAGGCTGGCGCTAAAGGTATTAGAACTAAGATTTCTGGTAGATTAGGTGGAGCTGAAATGGCTCGTGCTGAAGGTTATTCAGAAGGTACAGTTCCTCTACACACACTTCGTGCTGATGTAGATTATGCTTTAGCTGAAGCTAATACTACTTATGGTAAACTAGGAGTTAAAGTTTGGATTTGTAAAGGTGAAGTTTTACCTACAAAGAAGGAGGCTAAATAATTATGTTAATGCCTAAAAGAACAAAATTCCGTAGACCACATAGAGTAAGATACGATGGCAAAGCAAAAGGCGCTAAAAAAGTTGATTTTGGTGAATATGGCTTAATGGCTGAACAAGGCACATGGCTTACACAACAACAAATTGAAGCTGCTCGTATTGCGATGACTCGTTATATGAACCGTGAAGGTAAGGTTTGGATTAGAATTTTCCCTCACATTCCACAAACTAAAAAACCACTTGCAATGCGTCAAGGTGGTGGTAAAGGTAATGTTGAAGGATATGTTGCAGTAGTAAAGAAGGGAACTATTATGTTTGAAGTTGCTGGTGTTTCTAAAGAAGTAGCAAGAGAAGCATTCAGATTAGCTGCAAATAAGTTACCTATCACTGCTAAATTAGTAGCAAAGGAAAGTGAATAATTATGGCTAGAACTAAAAAAGAAGAAAAAATCG
>JAEEHM010000028.1 GCA_016280895.1 Bacillota bacterium | reverse complement strand
TATATTATCTTCTAAGCTATAATCCTTAAGTCCTAAATATATTGAGGCTCCTATGGGTAACCTCCTATCAATAGATATTGGCATTAAACCCTTAGGTTCAATTTCACCCTTAATATATTTCAACATTGTACGTATTGATACCGGTGTATATTCATATAAGCACACAATATTTTTGATATCTTTTAAATACATACAATCATATGGATTACGTGATGAAATAATATATAAATCATTTACTTCCTTATTTAATCTACTAGCAAGTTCAATTTGATTTTGATTTTGAAAAACGTTGTAAGTAACATAAATAACGCTTTGATATTCTTTAGCTTTATTCACAATTTCATCAATATTTTCTGGATTAATCGCAACCTCTAATACATCCATATCTTTAATTTCACATCTTACCATCTCAAGTAAATTTCTTGAATTAAGCTTATCTTCTGCGATAGTAGACGCAAATGGCACATTACCAATTAATAATGTTTTTGAATTATACTTATAAGGCTTACCTTTATATAAAGTAAGTGCTTCATCAGATATCATTTGTGCTTTTAATTTATGTTCATCGATATTATTGAAATAATCTTCTAGCTCATCTTCATTTTTATTAAAGAATTCATCAAACATCTTCGCCTCAATCTTCTCTTTTGCTTTCAATATTCTCTGTACTCTCTCATCAATTGTTTTCATATCAATGATACCATTATTAATAGCTTCTTCAATTTTCTTTAAAGTATTAATTTGACGATCAAGTGAATGACATACACACGCAATATTTAAACCAGCATTGATACCCATAACTGTACCCGCCTCAGTAGTATACAAATTATCGATTGCTTTCATTTGCATACAATCAGATACGATTAGACCTTCAAATCCTAATTCTTCACGAAGTAAGCCACTTAAAATCTTATGAGATAGAGTAGCAGGCACATCATCTAATTCTTTAAAGATTATATGTGCGCTCATTATTGCCTCTACACCGTTTTTAATTGCAGTCTTAAAAGGAACGAGTTCAACTGAATTTAATCTATCTAAATCGAAATTTAGGCTTGCTAATCCCAAATGACTGTCAACTACAGTATCACCATGGCCAGGAAAATGTTTTGCAGTCGCAAAGACACCCATTTCTTGTAATCCTTTGATATATTCCTTACCATATTGGCTTACACGCTTAGGATCATCCGAATAACTTCTAACACCAATTACAGGATTATTAGGATTATTATTTACATCTAATGAAGGCGCAAGATTTAAATTAATACCTAATTTAATTAATTCTTCGCCCATAATCTTACCAATTTCATACGCATTAGCTGCTTTATCACTTGCTGAAATTGTCATATTACCAGGGCAGAATGTAGCACCATCCATAATACGTGTAACCATTCCCCCTTCTTGGTCAATGCTGATAAAAGGCATAATACCTGTATTTTCAATAACTTTCTTATAGATATCCTTATTCAAATTAATAAGTTGTTTCATATCCTTCACATTACGTGCAAAAAGAATGATATTACCTACCTTATATTCTTCAATTAATATTCTTGCATGTTCATCATAAAATGGATCTTCAAATCCACACATAACAAGCTGACCAAGCTTTTCTTTTAATGTCATTTCACTTAATTTTTTCATATATAAATCCTAATATAATAAATATTTTTTTCTAGTTTCTTTAAATTCTTCTGCTTCTCTATCTAATATTTTAAATTGTTCATCCAAAGTATATTTATCCTCTAGAATATAATTACATCCAGTTTCAAATTGAAGCATACAATTAGCACCCTCTTTATAAGGCTTACTAATTTCAAAATGATCTTTATATGTATGTCTAATTACATCCAACATCGCATATCCAGTATGAACTGGTAAAAACTTCTTACGATCAATAACATGAACTTGAACACCACCACATACTTCACCTTGGAATTTCGCAAAAGTAGGTGTAAAATATTGTCTTCTAAATAAAACACCAGGTAGATGTAGGCTATTTAATTTTTCTTCTAATTCTTTTGCATTAATGAAAGGTGCACCAACATATTCAAATGGTTTTGTAGTACCACGTCCTTCAGAAATATTAGTTCCTTCAAACACGCATGTTGCGTTATACACAATTGCAGTTTCAATAGTAGGGAAATTAGGCGATGGAAGTACCCAAAGAAGTCCTGTTTCATCAAAGTATTGTTTACGATCGTAATTTTCCATTAATACTAATTTAAGTTTACAGCCAATACCATATTCTTCATTAAATAATTTTGCAACTTCCGCGATTGTTAATCCAAATCTTTGTACAATTGGGTAATAACCAACAAAGCTACGATAATTCAAATCCAAAATATTTCCTTCAACATCATCAGCATTTATTGGATTTGGTCTGTCAAATACTAAAAATTCTTTATCAAATTCCTTGCATGACATCATAGCATATGCCATAGTGTAGATGAATGTATAATATCTAGATCCAGCATCTTGAATATCAATACATAATACATCAATTAAATCCATCATTTCCTTAGTAGGTCTTTTACTTTTTGTGTATAAAGAATAAACAGGGATACCAGTATCAGAATCAATATATGTATCGAATCTTACACCAGCTTGCATGTGTCCTCTAACACCATGCTCAGGTGAAAATAAAGCTACCAAATTGACTTTTTCTTTTAAAATATCAATTGTAGATTCTCCTTTACTATTAATACCAGTAGGATTAGTAATCAATCCAACTCTTTTTCCTTTAAAATAATCTGCATACTTATCAATGTTGTCAATTCCTAGTTTTACCATTTGTCTCTCCACTTTCTATTTCCCTATTTATCTTCTTTAGATTTTCAATTCCCTCAGCCTTAATCTTATCTTCTTCCTCATCTTCATATGTTTCTCGATTAACTTGCTTACCTTGTCTATCATATTCATCGGCTTGATCATCCACAAATTGCATTCTTTGTGATGTCATATAATATGCTCTTCTTGATAGCAAGAACCAAAGTAATGACTGAATACTAAAGTATCCAACAAATATATAATATGGCAAGAATAAGAAAAGTGCAGTGCTTGCAATAAATACTAAAAGCAAGAATAAGGATAATACTGCATGACGTGTTGCCATATAGAACGAAAACTTAATTTTATCAAAAAATCTAAAATGGAAATATGTGCATACCATTGGAAAATGAGCCGCAATAAAGAATAGCACAATAAAGAATACTGCATCAAGTCCAAGTAGAACACTGTAAATATTTAACCAGCCTTTAAAATTACCATCTTCAACTAAGGCATCAATTACAACTGAATAGAAATAATATGCATATCCAAGCATTCCAATAATAATTATCATAAAGACTGATAAACCCACAGTATCTTTAAAACAATACACAAAATTTTTGAAATATGCTTTCACATAATGTGTTTCATCTTCTTCATAGCATGCTTTGATTGTTCGAAAGCAAGCAACCAAACTTGGTACAATTGTAATTACGCCAAGTGCACAAACAAGTGTTAAGGTATTGAGTACAAATATTCGCCATATCCATTCAAAAACAGCAAGGATTTTACTATTACCAAAGCCCTTATTTTCTTCATATTTATCTTCTTTTCGCTTTTTATTAAAGGCCATATAATTCTCCCATTAACAAATTCAATACTATAAAATATTATATCATATTTATCACAAT
>JAEEHM010000027.1 GCA_016280895.1 Bacillota bacterium | reverse complement strand
GGAAGGTAACAGAAGATGGTTCTTTCTACTTCATTTGTACATATTTTGATAGTGCCTATTTATATAAATTAAAGGATGGCAAGATTGAAAAAATCATTGAAAAAGAGGGAGCTGTGGAATGCTTCGACATTGCAGGTGATAGAATCGTGCTTGTTGGCTTATATGATATCCTACCTCAAGAATTATATGAATATAAAAATAATGAATTAGTAAAAATCAGCAATTTTAATGATTATTTAAAAGATTATTATATAGCATCACCTGAAAAGATTATCTTCAAATCAGTTCATGATGATATTCATGGTTTTGTGTTAAAACCATATGATTATGATGATAATAAAACATATCCAGTAATATTAGATGTTCATGGTGGACCTAAAACTGTATATGGAGAAGTCTTCTATCATGAAATGCAGTACTGGGCAAGCGAGGGTTATTTTGTAATCTATTGTAATCCAACAGGCTCTGATGGTCGTGGTAGAATTTTTGCGGATATGCGTGGCAATTATGGCCAAACTGATTTCCAAGATATCATGAATTTTGTAGATGTTTGTTTGAAGAAATATAAAAATATGGACAAAGACCATGTATATGAAACTGGTGGTTCATATGGTGGTTTTATGACAAACTGGATTATTGGCCATACTGATAGATTCAAAGCTTGTGCATCACAAAGATCAATATCAAATTGGATAAGCTTCTATGGTACATCTGATATTGGTGTAGAATTTGCGTGCGATCAAACAGCTGGTGACATTTGGGATAATTTAGAAAAGATGTGGTACCATTCACCACTTAAATATGCGAAAAATGTGAAGACACCAACCTTGTTTATCCATTCAAATGAAGATTATAGATGTCCAATGGAACAAGGTTTGCAAATGTATACAGCATTAAAGGTAAATGGCATTGATACTAAGCTTGTATATTTCAAGGGTGAAAACCATGAACTATCACGTCATGGTAAACCAACACACAGATTAAAGAGATTAAATGAAATTACTGATTGGTTTAAGAAACACAAGTAAACTTGATAAAAAATGATATTTGTGTTATAATATATTTAGTTATAAAAGTGAGCAAAAGCTCACTTTTTTATGGGAGTATATGATATGAAAAAGAATGAGATTAAATTATCTGATCATATGACATATAAGAAATTGTTGAAATTTACTTTTCCTTCAATTTGTATGATGGTATTTACATCAATATACTCAATTGTGGATGGTTTCTTCATTTCTAATTTTGCTGGTAAAACGGCTTTTGCAGCAATCAATTTAATGATGCCGGCAATTATGCTTGTCGGTGGCTTAGGCTTTATGATGGGTACTGGTGGTGCAGCTTTAGTAGGTAAGACCTTGGGTGAGCAAAATGTAGAAAAAGCGAATAAGATTTTTTCATCTATTGTGTATTTCACAATTATTATGGCCCTTGTTACATCAGCAATTATGTATATTTTTATTCCACGTATTGCATTATTACTGGGTGCAACTGAGGAAATGTTACCATATTGTGTTAAATATGCACGTATTTTAACAGTCGGTAATATCTTCTTTATGCTACAAAACTTATTTCAAAACTTCTTTATGATTGCAGAAAGACCTAAATATGCATTTAGAACATCGGTTGCATCTGGTCTTTTCAATATGGCCCTTGATGCCATCTTAGTTGGTGCTTTTAAATTAGGTGTCAGTGGTGCTGCTTATGCAACTATTGCAGCTGAGGCAGTTGGTGCCCTTATTCCATTTATTTATTTTTCAAGAAAGAATCCAACTGTATTAAGACTTGTTGCAACAAGAATTGAAATTAAAAATATATTGAGATCAATGTTTAATGGATTAAGTGAAGTTCTTTCTAATATTTCATCTTCAATTGTAGGTATAGTCTACAATAAACAACTTCTTGCATATAGTGGTGAAAATGGTGTTGCTGCATATGGAGTGTTGATGTATGTTGGCTTTATCTTTGTAGCTATCTTTATTGGCTATTCAATTGGAACTGCTGGTTTTGTATCCTATAATTATGGAGCACAAAATCATGAAGAGCTGAAAAACATCAAAAGAAGAAGTTTTCGAATTAATGCTATCTTTGGACTTTCAATGGTAACATTTGCGTTTTTAATGTCATATCCATTTGCGTATATATTCACAGGCTATGATAGTGAATTGTTGAAGATTACATCTAACGCAATGCGTATTTATGCATTTTCATTCTTACTAACAGGATGTAATATCTTCACATCAAGCTTCTTTACAGCATTGAATAATGGAATCATATCAGCAATTATCTCAATGGCAAGAACACTTGTTTTCCAAATAGGTGCAGTATTAATACTACCATTATTCTTTGGACTTAATGGTATATGGTATGCAGTATTTGTGTCTGAAATTATGTCTTTTATTATTGGACATATCTTCTTACTTGCATTTAGAAAGAAATATAATTATTAAAGTTGAGTATTACACTCAACTTTTTAAAAGTATAAATATGTCAAGTTTAATTAAAATAAACTTGACAAAAAAGAAATAATTGATATAATATATGTAGCAAAGGAGAATGCTATGACTAATAAACAAAATGTGCTAGAAGTAATCAATAGTCATAATGAAAATGGATTATTTTATTCTAGCGAAATCTTTAATAAGTACTTAAAAAACAATATGAATGAAATTACATTCTCTAAAATCATCAGTAGGCTCAATGCTGAAAAAGAAATTGAGAGGATATCTAAGGGCTTTTATTCTTTGTGTGTAAAAACCAAATACGGAAATGTGTATTCATCAGAAGATGATATAGTTGATCGATATGTAAAGGAAAATAAGGGAATTATTCTAGGTTATAAGTTTTATAACAATATCGGTTTAACTACACAAATATCAAAGCATATACTTATTTATAGTAATAACACAAATTCCGAATGTAAAAAAATAAGAAATATCGAAATTAGGCGTTTCAATATAGATTATAATAATGAAAATAAAAAAGCATTAGAAATGCTGGATATTTTAAATAATTTTCTTAGTATTGAAGATATTAATAATAATGTTTTTATTGATTTCACTTCTAGTTACATAAAAGACTATAACGAAGAAGCAGTAGAGAGAATAATAGAGACTTGCAAATATCCAAAAAGTACTATAGCTTTTTTAAAAGAAATATTAGACTCTAATAATATAAATAATGATTTAGGAAAATACTTATCAAGTTTTTCAAAATATAATTATCCAGATGTGGGGAAAATATTTAGGATTAAAAAATGAGCTGTCAAATAATTTTTGAAACTTATTATACATTTTTCTTGTATTATTATAATGAAGCCTTATCTTTATTAGACAAATCAAAAATAATGTGCTATAATACTTGAGGCTTAGGAGGGAATATGCTTTTTGATTTTCCACACATATTGTTTATGGTGATAAGTTTTTCAATTGTTGCTGTACTTGAAATAGTGTTTTTCAAATATGTGCGCAATCAAAAAACTAAAGATACAATTTTAAAAATATCAGCCTTACTTACTTTGATTATTCATCATAGTAGCTTGTGGTATGATTTCATTGTGAATAAGCAAGCAATCATTGAAGAAAATATGCTCTTTATGATTTATCCTTGTAATGTCGCAATGTGGTTTTTGTTTATATACGCGTTTATTGATTATAAAAATAATATTGTAATGAAGATGCTTGCTGAATATACCTTTTATTTAGGTATATTTGGTGGAATCATCGGTATTATGTTTAATCAAAATTATGGTTCAAATCCTAATCTATTTGATTTCCATATTTTCAAAGGCCTATTAAGTCATGCAACAATGCTATTTGGTGCTATCTATTTAAGAGTAGGTGGCTATATGAATATCAGATTTAAAAATGTGATAAGTGCTATTATTGGTTATTTATTCATGCTAGTAAATGCTTTTGTGATCATTAAGATTTATGATAAAATTGGTATGGAAGTAGATAATCCAATGTTTTTGATGGAAGCACCTATTGATAAATATCCATTTATTAATATTTACACAATGGGTCTTACTGGTTTAATATTACTTTCAATTATTACGATTTCATATGAATATTTCTTCCTTAAAAAAGAGGATAGATGGTATTCAATAATAATAAATAAAATGAACAAGAAAAAAGAGGAAAAAGAAAATGAATGATTTTATTAAAAACTTTTTAGAATTATTAAAAAAGGGACCAAGTATTGAAGTATTCTCACTTTGGCATTTTGGATACATTGCGATAATCTTAGGTCTTACTTTAATGTTTGTGTTATTGTTTGCGAAGAAGGGTAAAGATAATCAACTTAAACTTACAAACATCTTCGCAATTATTGTTATTGCATCATATATCTTTGATTTCTTTATGATGCCATTAAATGAAGGAGAAATCAATATTGATAAGCTTCCTTTCCACGTATGTACATTTATGGGTGTTTTAGTCCCATTTGCGCAATTCAATAAGAAATTTGCGAAATTCAAAGACGCAATTGTTACTTTATCAATTGTTGCTTCATTGATGTATATCACATACCCAGGCTCAGCACTAGGTGGAATTACTCCATATTCATACAAAGTAACTCAAACATTTCTATTCCATGGCTGTCTATTTACTTGGGGTGTTTTAAATTTAGCCTTTGGTTTTGTACAGTTATCATTTAAGAAGATTTATAAACCAGCAATATTAATTGTGATTAATATTTTATGGGCATTCTTTGGATCATTAGTTTATTCACCAGCAGGTACAAAACATGACTGGTTCTTCGTAAGAGGTACTACATATCCATTTATCCCAGAATTCTTAATGCCACTAGTTGTATTTGCGTCTGTTTTCTTAATGTGCATTATTGTAACTTCTATTTATTTAGGATTAAAGAAAGCATATTTTTCTAAACAAGTTAAGGAAGAAGAATTGGCAGTAGACGCTGAATAATAAAATAATAAAACTTACATTTTTATAAATGTAAGTTTTTTATTTACTTATAATATGTTATAATAATGATAAGTAGGTATTTTATGACATTCGAAAATGAAATCTTTAATAAAATAAGTATAGATTATGATAAATTATTAAAATATGGTTTTATCATTGAACATGATTATTATAAATATACATGCAATATTTTAAATGATAGCTTTGTGTTAATAATCACAATTAGAGATGGGAATGTATCAACATCCTTAATTGATTTAGACACCAAAGAAGAATATCGCTTGTATCATAATGAGACCTTAGGTACATATGCTAGTATGATTAAGAAGGAAGTTGAAAAGGTCTTATTTGATATTTCTGTAAAATGTGGTAAAGCTTCATTATTTAGATTTTCTCAATCAAATAGAATAGTTGGGAGAATAAAGGAAAAATATGGCGATGATCCTTTATTTTTATGGGATGATAGTGATGCTGCTGTTTTTAAAAATGAAGATAGCAATAAATGGTATGGAATTATCATGGCTGTAAAAGAAGATAAATTAAAGAAAAATGGGAATAATGAATTAGTTGATGTAATGAATGTTAAATTAGATCCTAATTTAATTAATGAATTGGTAGATGATTATCATTATTATAAAGCTTATCATATGAATAAAAAATATTGGATAAGTATTATTTTAAATGATGTAAATGATGATAATGAATTGCTGGATTTAATTGAAATGAGTCATAAATATACAGTAGTAGGTAAATGATATGAAGAAAGAATACGTGAAAATTAAAATTGAAATATATAAATTTGAAGACGATATTACTACAACATTAAGTAATGTGAATCAACAGGATTATGATTTATTAGTTGAGGGCTTATTAAATGATTAAAATAAGAAGATTAATAAGTACATTCATATTTGTGTTTGTATCTTTGATATTATTTAATATCAATGTAAGCACAAATGCTGATATAAATTATGAAAATGTTGTTTATGATTATTCACTTCTAAAAGTTAATATTCCATCTGGATATTATGATTCCCTAGATTTGAATGATAATTATGATGATTTTAGTGATTCTTTATGTGAAATAATATCTGCTAATTACACAAGATTATCATATGGCGATGTAAGTAAGGTCTTGCATATATCTGATGTTGACCCTGAGAATACTAAAAATGTGATTGGTTTGTATTCAGGTCTATCTTTAAGTGGTGGATGGAATAGAGAACATGTTTGGTGTAAGAGCCATGGCTTTAGTGAAAAAGAAACTTTAGTGCCTTATACAGATGCCCATCATTTAAGAGCTACTAATGCATCTATCAATTCTACGAGAAATAATAGTGATTATGGTGAAGTTGATCATAATAGTTCAAGTTCTGATATTTATGGTAATTATTGGACAGGTACTACCTATGAACCAAGAGATGAGGTTAAGGGTGATTGTGCAAGAATGATTTTCTATCTTGCATGTAGATATAAAAATACCGATCCTTATTATGCTGAAGTTATTGAAGGATCTACACTTGATTTATTAAATAATAATGGAAAAGCTTATATGGGAAATCTATCAACACTTCTTAAGTGGCATTATATGGACCCAGTAAGTGTAGATGAAATATATCGAAATAATATTGTGTATCAATATCAAGGTAATAGAAATCCATTTATTGATCATCCAGAATATTTAGAATTATGTTATGATGTGTCTAGTATTAATGGATATTATGTTGATGAAGATATTAATTATAGTGAAGTTAATAATTTGATTGATCAAATTGATAATTTAGATGCTGTTGCATCTCTTCAAGATTTAAACAGAATCATGGATGCATTCGATGCTTACAATGATTTAAATAATAATGAAAAGATTTATTTGAATCAAAATAAATATGATAAGTTAGTTAATTTAGTCAAAGATGTAAGAATTCTAAAACAAGAAGCACTCAACACTAGTGATAAGAAAACTATTTATTTCAATGATATGATAACAGGTGAAGATACTGTTTCTTCATATAGAAGTGATTTAAGTGCTAGAGTAAATGGTATTGATATTTATATGAGCCATGCTCATCATATGTGGGCATGTTTTGCGAGACAAATAAGTCTAGGCTACAATAATCAAAATAGTCTAGATAGAAATGTTTTTCCTTTTACTGCAACTAATTATGGTGATTATTTGACATTATCTTACCAAGAAAATGTGAAGGAAATAGATTTCTATACACCAGCTTTTTTTAGGAATGCATCTTATTTCAATTCATATTACATTGTGTATAGAGAGAATAATTTAAGTCCTTATCAGGTTTTAAAGAGCAGTAATGTGTTTGAAACACACTTACGTGTTGTATTAGATCTTCCTATTAGTGGTGAAATTGCGCTTGTAATATGTGGTACAACGCCAGCAATTTCTTTGAGTTCTTTAACACTTACTTATAAACATGAAGATGTATTAGCAGATATTATGAACATTGATACTAAAGCAAGCCTTTCATATGCAAGTGAAGTAGAAAATAAAAATGATTCAATGGAACTTCCTGATAGTGAAATATTATTGGATAATACTAATAATAATGCTGCAAGTTTTGGCTTTGATGAAGATGATTTATATTTTAGATTCATTAAGAATAATAATTATGGTTCAAGAATCAATGATACAGAAGTAAGATTATATAAAAATGATATTTTAAAAATTGAATTATGTGGTTATATCACAAGCTTTAAATTTAAGAATTCAAATTCTAGTACTTATTATGTATCAAAAGGTTCATATAGCACTGATGGAGAAAATTACACATCTCTATCAACTGATACAATAGATGTAAGCACAAGCACTTTATATATCAAAGCTGATGCACAAATAAGGTGGGCTGATCTAGATATTACTTATCAGCTATATGATTTTTCGAAGATTGTTGTAAGATTTGGTGCTTTAATTGATTATGATTTATATCAAGAATTACTTGCATCTTATGATGTTACTGGTTATGGAGTATTACTTTCATTAAACAACAATTGTGCATCAATTAAAACTGCATATGATTCAATTAAAAATGATATTAATGGAAATAATATTGATTCATTACTTGACAGTATTAATGTTAATTACAGTGCAAGAAGATTATCAAATTTAGAAAATGATTTAATAATGTATAGAACTGATGATGGAATAAATATTAAAGATGATGGTTCTAATATTATCTTTAGTGCTTATCTTCCAAT
>JAEEHM010000003.1 GCA_016280895.1 Bacillota bacterium | reverse complement strand
GAGTTAAGGTGAATAAAATAGAAGAAGAAAAAGAATAATGCATTTAAAAATAAAGCGAGATTTTGTTATCTCGCTTTATTATTTATATAGTAAATGTGAAACAAAATTAATAAAAATGTTGCACATTAAGCAATAATATGCTATAATTTATGTGTAACAAAACAAATGATTATGTTTCACATAATAGGAGAAAAAATATGAGAAATGTTGCTGAATTATTACATGAACAAGAATTGTTGAAATCTAGAATTAATAAAATGATTCATGGCTCTATTGAAATAAGAGAAAATAATGATAAAAAATATATTTATGTGCATTTTAGAGATGGAGGAATTTCTACATCAAAATATGCTGGTGAATATAGTATAGAATTAAATAATCTTATTATAGAGAATAGTAAAATCGTTAAAGAATATAAAAAACAATTGAAAGAAATAAAAAAAGAATTAGGAATTTTACAATATAATTCTAAGGAATTAACAGATCGAGTAAAAATGAATATAGATTTGGCAAGGAAAAATATGGTTGAATCTATATATAAACAAGCAAAACTCGAAGGAGTTGCTACAACATATTCTGATACAGAAACAATTGTCAATGGTGGAAAAGTTAAAGATATGACAGCTACTGACATAGCTAAAGTTGTTAATTTGAAACATGCGTGGGAATTTATATTAAGTGAAGGAGTAATATCTTATCCAACAAATTATGCTATTTTGGCCCAAATTAATGAAATCGTCGAAGAAGGTTTTTCTTATACTGCAGGAAGAATAAGAAGTGTACCTGTTACAATCGGTGGATCAAACTATTTACCGCCACTTCCTTATGAACCACAAATAAAAGAAGAACTAAACGAAATGCTGTCAAAGGATAATTCATATAATATCGCTATTGAATTGTTGCTATATGTGATGAAAAAACAGCTTTATTTAGATGGAAATAAAAGAACTGCTGTAATTTTTGCTAATCATTACTTAATAAGTAGAGGAATGGGGCTGATTGTAATCCCTGCAGAATTGGTAGAAGATTTTAAAAAACTACTAATAGATTATTATGAAAGTAAAAATGAAGACATAAAAGAATTCTTATACAATAAATGTTTGACAAAAATATTTGAATAGTTATTTGTTAAAATGATAAAAATAAGTGAAGATAGATGAACAGGTATTATGAAAGCATAATACCTGTTTTTATATGATTTAGTATGAATAAATAGCTTACTATTTTGAAACAAGTAAAATATGAAAACATTTACATATTAAAAACGCTTTACTACATTAAAGTAATAAAGTATAATAGAGGTACAAAGATTAATTAAGGAGATAAAATTATGAAAAAATTATTAGTATTTATTATGTTATTTATTGTTAGTGTGTTTATGTTTGCATGTAAAAAGGAAGATAAGATTGGTCTTGATTATGTAAAAGATAAGGGAGAACTAGTTGTTGGTTTTACTGACTTCCCTCCATTTGGATATATGCAAAATGGTGAATATTTAGGTTTTGATCTAGAAGTTGCTAAACTTGTATGTGAAAAATTAGGTGTTAAATTTAAAGCTCAATACATTGATTGGGATGCTCAAGTTATGGAAATTAATTCTAAGAAGGTAGATTGTATCTGGAATGCTATGACTATAACTCCTGCTAGAAAAGAAAATATGATTTTCTCTAAACCTTATTTTGAAACAGAACTTGTTGTATTAACTACAAAAGATAGTACTAAGGTAACATCAGTTGATGATTTGACAAAAGATGGTGTTAAGATTGGTGTTGAATCTAATGGTACTGCTGATATCAATTTAAGTGAAGATGATAAATATACAATTGAAAAATATTTAACTGTATCTAATGCGTTATTTGCGTTAGAGGCTGGAAATATTGACGCAATCGTCGTTGATAAGACTTATGCTAATGATTATGTTATGAAACAAAGTGCAGCACAAGAAAAATACCAAATCATTGATGGTACAGTTGGTGAAAAAGAAGAATATGGTATTGCGTTTAGAAAAGATGATGTAGATTTAAAAGATGCAGTAGATAAAGCTTTTGATGAATTAGTTCAAGAAGGAAAGATTGCTCCTATTGTTAGTAAATATTTTGGAGAATCTAACGGTTTTAAGAGATAATGTTTTTGAATACATATATAGTCGATGTATTACTTAATATTTTAAAGGGGGCTAAAATTACTTTATTAGTATTTGGACTAACATTACTTTCCTCCATTCCATTAGGCATGTTAGGTTCAATACTTAAGAGGGTGAATTTTCGCCCTTTTAAAGCATTAAAGGGAAATAAATTTTTTAAATTTATTTCTAACTTTAATCCCCTTAGATTTATTTTAGATATCTATACATGGGTAATAAGAGGAACACCGCTTCTACTGCAACTATTTTTTGTGTTATATGGTATTCCAATTATTTTTAAAATAAGTTTTGATCGATTCAGTGCTGCACTTATTACTTTTATTATTAATTATAGTGCTTATTTCATTGAAATATTTAGAGGTGGAATGGATTCTATTTCTAAAGGTCAATTTGAAGCTTGTAAGGTTTTATCATTTACAAGAAGCCAAATGTATTTGTATGTAATACTTCCACAAACTTTTAAAAAGACTTTACCGACTATTGCTAATGAAGCAATCAACTTAATTAAGGATACTGCTTTAATGGCATCAATTGCGATTGCAGATTTGTTGATGATAGCAAAAGAAGAAGTTAATCACTCATTTAGGTTTGAAGCATATTTTGTAGCTGCAATAGTATATTTATTCTTAACTTATTTCATTGTTTTTGTGTTTAAGAAAATTGAAAAGAAATATAATTTTTATAATTAGGTGGGCTTATGATTTTAGAAATTAATAATTTATACAAAAACTTTGAAGAAAAGGAAGTATTAAATGATGTTAGCTTGACACTTGATGAGGGTGAAGTACTTGCTATCATTGGACCATCGGGAGCAGGAAAGAGCACACTTCTTAGAATTATTGGTGGACTTGAAAAAGCAAGTAAGGGTGATATTAAAATCTTTGAAAATGTAGTGTGTGAGAATGGTGTATATAAAAAGAATAAATATCTAAAAGATATTTATAAAGATATATCATATATCTTTCAAGATTTTAATTTGTTTGATAATATGACTGTTAGAAATAATATTGCGCTTGCTCCTAAATTTAGAAAATATGATAATATTGATGCTATTGTAGAATCTTTACTTGAAAAGATGAAATTAAGTGATAAGATTGATAAATATCCAAGTACATTATCTGGTGGGGAAAAGCAAAGAATTGCGATAGCAAGAGCTTTAGCGATTTCGCCTAAGCTTATCTTATTTGATGAACCTACGAGTGCATTAGATGTTGAAAGTATTGAGAATTTAGTGTATACTATTAATGAAATGAAGAAAGATAATATTACGATGATTATCGTAACACATGATTTGAATTTTGCATCTCGTGTTGCATCAAGAATGATCTTTATGGAAAATACAAAGATTCTTGATGAAGATAATTCTCGTGTAAAATCTTTCTTAAACATTAATAAGTAGGTGGATTATGAAAAGAAATGAAGATTTAGATAATTTATTTAAAGAGATTTTAAAATTAGAAAACTTAGATGAATGTTACGCATTTTTTGAAGATTTGTGTACATATAAAGAATTAGAATCTTTTCAAGAAAGAATTAAGGCTGCTAAATTACTT
>JAEEHM010000026.1 GCA_016280895.1 Bacillota bacterium | reverse complement strand
TATACTAGATTGATCAATAGCTTGATAAGTATCACCATTCTTTATGAAATATTTATCACAACGTGAGCATGAATAATATTCAATATTACCAGGATTATCCATAGTAGCTTCTACTGCATCATGATGAACATAGTCATGTCCTAGTGCAGGAATATCTAAATCAGTAATTTCTTTCTTGTTTTCATCAAAGAACTTACCGCAGTCAGCACATGTATAATGAGCTTTTGTACCAGCAGATTCACAAGTTGCGAGAACTTCAGCAATTAATTCACCACAATTATGTTTACTAATGAATACTTCATCGCGTGTTTTTTCTACATAATTGTCACCATTTTTGACAAACAATTTGTCACAACGTGAGCATGAGTAATATTCAACATTACCAGGATTATCCATGGTTGCTTCTACTGCATCATGATGAACATAGTCATGTCCAAGTGCAGGAATAGTCAAATCTGTAATTTCGTTTTTATTTTCATCAAATAAAACATCACAATCTTTACATGTGAAATGAGCTTTTTTACCAGCATTTTCACAAGTAGCAGGGACTTCATTTACTAATTCTGAATAGCTATGTTGATGTTCTTTTTTACAACATGCCAAAGCAAAACAAGTAACTAATATTAATAAAATACTAATTATTTTTTTCAAGTTTTTTACCTCCACTAATTATATTATACATTATTTAATTAATCATGCAATCGCTTACAAGTAAAAAAAATGTAAATAAATAGTATAAAAAGCACTCCTATTGTAAAAAGCACTCCTATTGTAAAATAGGAATGCTTTCTGAATACTATATTTATTTAATATATAATGATTAATTGAACCAAGCCCAATGAGCTTTACCACTAGATTTAACTTTATATAAAGCTTCATCAGCTTTTAAGAATAGATCATCAAAGGTATCAGCATCAAATGGAGCTAATGCAAGACCAATACTTAAGGTAATGTTTGTTGGAAGAGATAATATATTTCCAATTTCCTTTACTTGCTCACTCAATTTGATTAATGAATCTTCTATTTCTTTCTTGTTATTGAATTCGATGAAGACTGCAAATTCATCACCACCGAATCTACTTACAATATTATTATCGTATCCGAAGACCTTTTCTAAGGCTCTCGCTACTTCAATTATTACTTTATCACCAACTGGATGGCCAAAGGTATCATTAAATGACTTGAAATAATCAATATCCATCATTAGGAAAGCATATTTCTTATTCTTATTCTTTAATGCTTCCACAATAGCGTTTTGGGCACTTATACGATTAATCAAAGCACTCAATTGATCTCTTTCAATCAATTTCATGAATTCAGTTCTCTTAATAACATCATCATTAATATTAATTACTTGACCTGTTATTTTAACAAGTTCGCCATTATTGTCTAAATTAGCATCCATTGTAATCTTATACCACTGTTTAGAACCAAAGAAATCAGCTTGAACTTCAATTTCTTCTTTTTCTGCCTTCTTCATCACTAATTTCTTATAAGCATCTAAGATTGGTTTTCGATATCCAGGTACAATTGATGCATCAGTCTTGATAAAATTGATACAATTATCAATAACTGCAGACTTGAAATCATTATTTATAAGAGTGAAGTATTTCAAAGAACCTTCTTCAATGTAATATTCATAATAAATTGAATTAGCATAAATAACTAATTGTTTTAAATAATTAGTATCTTTGACACGAAGCTCATCATGGCCAATTGATGAACTAATATCTAAAATAGATGCATAAATGTTGATTTTTTCGCCAACATTCATCATACCCAAAGCAACGCTCAAACATTTAACATCGCCATCCTTACCTTCTAAATAATGACGATATACATATGTTTTACCTTGATTGCATAAATCAATTAATTTATCTTTTCTTGCATCATCAAGTTCTTCAATCGCAATTCTTTCTTTGATATTTTGGTCAATTGTTGAATAAGATAAGCCTAATAAATAAATCAAATTATTACTTAAATAAATAGGGAAGATCTTATTTCCAACAAGTTCAAATACACCAATGGAAACAGGAAGATTATTCATCAATTCATTTAATACACGATTTCTATTAGCACTAACTTGTTTTTTAGCACTTGCTATATCATTTAGTGCCTTAGCTTGATGAATGTCCTTAGCATAGCCATAATAACGGATATGATTATCCTTACCAACAAGTTTATTTAAACCAAGGACATGATAATAATAATCACCATTGATATTTTTAAGTCTAAGTTCATTTTCTGCCTTACCATTCTTTTCTAGATTATCAAGTAGGTTTAATAATATTTTCTTATCTTCTGGATATACAATATCATCTCTTGTTCTTAAATCATCTAATGATTTAATATTATAAATATTATACATTGATAAAATATGAGAAATATGAGTATTATTGCCATCAATATTGATATGTGCTACACCCATTGCTTCTACTGCATGCTTATATATAGCTTCATTTTCTCTTGCTGTTTGTAGTTTCTTAACAAGTTCATTAAATGATTCACTTTCTAATTTTTCTTCATTTAGAATAGTATAGCCAAACATGAAAATAGTTTGGGAAATTCTAGTTACATTAAATAAGCCATAAGTGATTTTATCATTACGATAAATTCTTATTTTCGCATTATCCTTTTCAAAGTTTTGATCATTTACATAAACATTTTCCATGAACTTTTTCGCAAGTTCAAAATCTTCTTCATAAACATAATCATCAATCAATCTATCAACAAGTTTTCTAATGCCATTTCCCTTTGTGCCTTCTAAATTAGAACTTGGACTTCTTAAGATCATATATGTATCACTATCAACATCACATTCATAGATAGAATCATATACAGAACCGAATATAGACACAAATTTATTAATTTCGACCTCAGCAGCTTTCTTTGATTCACTTGAAACGTCAGAAATCAATAAATGCAGAATGTAATTACCATCAATTCCCATTATTCGATGAATACTCATATTTACAAGTAAATATGTTCCATCATCTAAATAGAATTTATCGATAAAGTTTTGGGATTTACCACTTTCCATTACACTTGATAAGACTTTTGCAAGTTTAACCTTATTATCTTTAGATGTAAATGGAAAAGGATTATTCGCAAAATAATTAGCCAAATCATAAATATTATTCTTCTTTACAAGATCTAAGAACTTACTATTCGCAAATAATAATTTAAAATTACCATCTTCTTTATATAATTGAACAAGCATATCAGGATAATCATCATATAAACGCTTCAAATATGATTTAATTGAATATTTTATATCATCTTTAGAATTCAATGATAATAAATCATTCAAATCAAATAAGCTAACTAAAGCATATGAGAAATAGAAAGTATCCTCACTTGTATATGCAGCTTTCAAATATAAAACAAGATAGATATAATCATTTATTTTTTCATCTTTAAAGCGGAAATATGTACGACAAGATTTTTTATTTTCTAAGAAATCTTCAATTGCGGCCATTAAGCCCACTTTGTCATCAGGATGAATGAAATTCAAGAAGCTCTTACTCATGAATTTTTCATAATCTTCTTCTTTCATATCATTATAAAACAAGTGAACATTATTAGTGTATAGAACACTATATTCTAAATTATTAGCTGTATTAAGTGCTTTAGACGCAAACACAATTCTAGCTGGAATTACTTCCGACATTGATTTATTACGAATATCAATGATATTATTCTTTTCATTTATTGTTGAACTTAAGAATAAAGAAATAGAAATTAATGCTTTATTATCACTTATCGATATTGCTAGCGCATTAATATCAAGGTTTAATGTTCTACCATCCTTATGATATGCACGGATTTTTGAAGCTTCGACCTTCTTAGATGCGATTGCATAGGCTATATCTTCTACGAATTTCTTCTTATCTTCTTCATATATTATTGAACAAAAATCTTTGTACTTTAAAGTAATATCATTGTCATTATAGCCAAGTAATGATAAGAATTCATCATTATAATTAACCAATTTCATTTCTTCATTAGAATATTCCAAGAAGATAAATGGTCCAAATAAGTTCAATGTTTTCTTAGTTATCTCATTATTATCATATAAGAAACGATATTTAGAGAATTCAAAACTACTATTGAAGCTCTTAAAATTCAAAGGTCTTGCTTCAAATTCAGAAATTGATAAAGGTTTAGAGAATAAATATCCTTGAATCAAATCACAGTTCAAGCTAGTTAAGAAATTAAGCTGTTCAGTAGTTTCAACACCTTCAGCAACAATACCCATGTTTAAATTCTTCGCCATATTCACAATTGAGCTTAAAATACTTGAAGATTTTTGTGATACTTCAAAATCCTCTAAGAATTTCATATCAATCTTTAAAATATCAAAATTTAAATCTTTTAACGCATTAAGTGAAGAATATGCTGCACCAAAATCATCCATTAGAACAGTAAAGCCTTTTTCTTGTAATTTTGATACTACTTCTCCTAAAGCATCTGGATTAGTAGCATAAGCACTTTCTGTTATTTCTAAATCTAGCATACTAGGTTCAATATCATATTTCTTAACTAAATTATATATTTTATCAATAAAATCACTACGATAAATATTAACACGAGAAATATTTACAGAAATATTGATTGGATCTAAATTACGTTCTTTTCTGCTCTTAATGTATTTACAAGCTTCTTCCCATACATAATAATCAAGCTCAGTGATAAAACCATTATCTTCAAAAATCTTAATGAATTTACTTGGATAAATCAAGCCTTTTTGAGGATGGTTCCATCTAACAAGGGCCTCAGCCTTAGTAATACATCTTTTTTCAATTGAATATATAGGTTGCAAATGTAAGACGAATTGATGCTCTTTCAATGCATTTTGCATTTGCGCAATAACTTCTTGTTCTTCAAGTAACATTGAATGGTCAATGTCATTGTAATAAGCAATACGATTAATGTAATTATGCTTATTAGCTTTTAAAGCTAAATCTGCTCTATCAAGTAATTGACTAGCAGGTACAGTCTTATCATTTACAACATAAACACCAGCACTAATAATGACCTTATGATGAAGATTCATATCGTCAAAACAATGATCTAAATGATATATTAACTTATTTTCATCAAAGTCACTTAATTTCATGAATAAAGCAAAGCGATCAGCCTCAATTCTTCCATATATTGCGTTTTCTTTAAATTCCTTATTTAAGAAAAACGCAAATCTCTTTAATATTAAATCACCAGTCTTATTACCTAAGATTTCATTAACAGCTTTAAATTTATCAAAATTATATGAAATAATCACAAATTCTTCATTAATATCAGATTCAATTTGTTTCTGAACAGCATCTAAAAAAGCATCACGATTATAAATATTTGTAAGTATATCATAATTAGCACGATATTTAAGCTTATAATTTGTTTGAACTAATTCAAATTCATAATTCTTTAAAGCAGTAATATCATAAATGATTAATAATACAACAGGGAAATCACTTTTTTGATTAGATAAAACTGAACCTAATATTTGTAGGTAAATTTCATTTTTATTTTTTTGATAAGCCTTTGTTTCTATAGAAAATCTTTCTTTTGTGATTAAAGAACGATTTATTTTTTGTGATAATAAATCTGCATCTTCAAAATATTTATTACTGATTAAATTAGTATCTTCTTTTTCAAATTCAGTCTTTGCGTAATTAAATAAATCATAAAAACCATTATTTAAGTAGACGATAGAACTCTCACTTGAAGATTTAATCTCAAGCATAGCAACGCCACCATCCATATTATCCATAATTCCTTGCAATTGATCTCTTGTTTCTAATTGGGAATTTACTAGATTATTTTCATTAATAATGGATTCAGTATTATGAAGTCTTAACACATTATTGATTCTTGAAATAAATACTTGTTTTGTGAAAGGTTTAAATACAACATCATTTACACCATTATCAAAAGCAAAAACTTCATTATTATAATCATCTTTTTGTACAATAGCTACTATAGGTAATACTTTTAATTCAATATCGCTTTTAAATAGCTTCAATACTTGTTTAGCATTCATAGTTGGCATACTAATATCAATTAAGATTAAATCGATACTTTCATCACTAGAATGCAAAAAATCAAGGGCATCGTTACCACTTGAAGCTTCGTAAATTACATAATTTTGATCTAGATATTCCCTAATTACCATTCTATCGATAACACTATCTGATATAATAAGAATCTTTTTATTGTTCATAATAAACCTCACATATATATTTTACTATTTTTCAGTGAAAATTACAATCCTTTTATTATGGTAAAAAAAAGAACTTCTTGCGAAGTTCATTTTTTACTTATTTAATGATTGTGTTTCTTATATTATTTTTTTATTTTTTACTACCAGGTTTTCCAGGTTTTGGTAAAGGTCTAAAGTTGCTCATAATTTCCTCCTATAATTTTTCGATAATTCTTAATTTTGCACTATGTGCACGATTATTAGCACTAACTTCTTCCTTGCTTGCAACAAGCGCTTTGTTGGTTACAAGCTTATATTCATGCTTTATCTCACTATCTCTAATCGGTACGCCCTTTGGTATTTTAACCTCTGTGACAGATTTAAAAGTTTGTTTAACTATTCTGTCTTCTAATGATTGAAAACTTATAACAACAATTCTTCCACCCTTATTTAATAAGGTTAAAGAATCATTTAATGATTTTTCTAAAGCATGCAATTCATCATTAACTGCAATTCTTAGAGCTTGGAAGACTTTTTTAGCAGGATGTCCTCCTGTTCTTCTCGCAAATGCTGGTATAGCTGATTTAATAATTTCTGCTAGTTCAGTAGTTGTTTGAATAGCCTTCTTTTCTCTTTCTTTCACAATTTTTTTCGCAATATTGGCACTATATTTTTCTTCACCATATGTATAAAAAATTGTTTTCAATTCCTCTAGACCATAAAAATTAACAATATCATAAGCCTTTAGATATTGATTTGTATCCATTCTCATATCTAAATCTGCTTCTTGATTATAGCTAAATCCTCTTTCTTTGATGTCAAATTGGAAAGAGGAAACTCCCAAATCATATAGAATACCATCTACATGGCTGATTCCAAGTTTTTCTAATTCCTCTTTTACATTGGAAAAATTACTTCTAATAGCTTTCCAATTAGACCCAATATTGGTAAGGACTTGACTACCTCTGGATATTGCATAATCATCTTGATCAAAACAAATAAGCATTCCATTTTTTAGCCTCCTTAATATTTCACTAGAATGTCCACCACCACCAAGGGTACAGTCGACATATATTCCATCTTCTTTTATATTTAATCCATTAATTGCTTCATTAAGCATTACCGGAATATGAGAATATTTAACTTCATCGATTTCCATTAAATATCTAGCTCCTCTCCGAGTTGAGCAATCATCGCCTCATTTTCTAGCATGTACTTATCCCATTCTGCTTTATCCCATATTTCCATACGGTTACTAGCACCAACGATAACACATTCCTTAGTCAAGCCTGCATGATCAATTAATTTCTGCATGATACAGACTCTACCTTTAGCATCAAGATCTACTTCAAATGCGCCACTATTTAATCCTCTCACAAATAATCTATTTGCTGACTTAGTGAATGATAATTGATTAATCTTGTCAGATAATGCTAACCAATCACTTTGATTATATAGGTACAAACATTTTTCGAAACCTTTAACGATAACTAAGGATTCTTCTAGATATTTTTTGAAGTTGTTAGGTATACTTAGACGATGAGAATCATCTAAATTAGCATTAAATTCGCCAATAAACATCTGTATCACTTCCCGTTCTTTCCCTTTTTGTCCCTTTTATTGTATAATAGCAATAAAAAAATGTCAAGAGATATTTTAAAAATTTTTTTAAAAAAATAATTTTTAAAATATAATTTGTCTCTTGACATGGTAATTTTGCATATTAAAAGCGCTTCACTTAAGAGCGCTTAAATAAATAATTTCGAACAATTACTCTTCTTCTTTTTTAGCTTTTACAGTCTTTACTTGTTTTCCATTATACCAACCACAACTTGGACATACTGTATGAGAAAGTGTAACTTCTCCGCAGTTTGGACAAACGTTCATTCCTGGAACAGCAACTTTGTAATGTGTTCTTCTTTTTCTTCCTCTAGTCTTAGAGCTCCTTCTTGGAGGACAAATAGGCATGATGTTCACCTCTTTCTGTTAATTTATCATTACTTGATTACTCGTTGTAGAAGTCATCAAGATTTTGATCATCAATAAATTCTGTTGTGCCTTCTTTAAATACTCGCATTGGTTTTTCTAAATATATATCTTCCCAAATGGCATCTGTTAGGTCAATTGTTTGTTTTTCAATTAATCTTACTTCACCATCATCTACAGTGTCATATATTTCCTCAACATCTAATGATACAGGAAATGTGACAGGTTCAAGTGTTCGAGCACATTCGAGTGTTAATACGCAAGTAATATGTAAATTAAATACATATCTGTCTTCACTCACGTTAATTCCTTTTCCACTCACCTTAGCTTCTGATATATCTAGGATATCATCAATTGATTCAATTCGATCATGGAAATCATAAACATCCTCAAAGCTAAATTCTTTGTGATTGAACTTTCCTAACTGAGCTAATGACCACTTCAACATATTAATCACCACACAACGTGTATATTATATCACATTTTATCAAATTATGCAATATCTAATTTTGAATTATTTTTTTGGATTTTTAAAGCTTTTTTCATTATCAAAAAGATATATAAAGCACAAATTAAAATTAAAGCAGCAATTATAATCCAACCGGCATCAATAAACACGTTTAGACTTAAAACCTTTACTAAAAGTAAATTATTTATGTAATATGCTTCTTGATAATTTGATTTCGGATAAAACATAGCGTCATTAAAATCTTCAATTTTAGGAAATATTATGTGATGGAAGATTATAAAAGTACTTGAACTATCGATTATTAGACCAATTATCACAATTAATAAAATAAAACAAATTACTGAAAATGTGATAATCACTTGTTTTTTAATTGTTTTGGCGATATCTTTTATATTTTTATTGATATAAATTATTGCACATACAAGCAAAGGAATTAATAATATGATGATGATTGTCCAAATATTATATAATTTTTTGACATCTTGCATATGATAAATTGCTTGATTAGAAAAAACATTCATTCCTTCTTCATCAACTATCTGCAAGTCATCAGTCTTATTTGTCATATAATCCACAATTTTATTCATGATGATCTCTAAATCATCACTATCATATTCCTTATATACTCTGATTCCTTCTTCATTTTTATAAACCCAATGAAGACTATTTACCGTATTATTCTTCGCAAATTCAAAACGATAATATGCTCTTGAGCTTGTGAGAATAAAAGCTATCGACCAAGCCACAATAACTGCAAGCATTATTATGCTAATTGGAAAGATAATATTATTTATAACATTTTTAAATTTAGCATTCTTAATTTTCATATGAATATTTTACCACAATCAGACTTAAGAGTAAATAAAAATGAAACTAAATAATTAGTTTCATTTATTATCCTATTATTTCTTTTCTACTTCATCAAAATCTAATTCAACAGTAGATTGACGTCCAAATACATCAATTAAAACTTGTACTTTTCTATTATCAAAGTTGATTGAATCAATTTTACCTTCTGAATTTACAAATGGACCAGCTTTAATTAAAACTGTATCACCAACTTCACATTCAAATGGTTTATCATTATTGATACCACAAGCTTTTAAAATTGGATTAATTTCTTCATCAAGTAGAGGAACAGGTTTAGAACCACCACCACTAGATCCTAAGAAACCAGTAACCATTGGTGTATTACGAACCATAAACCATGTATCATCAGTTACAATCATATCAATGAATAAATAACCAGGATATGTTTTAGTAACAATTTCTTTTAATTCACCATTCTTCTTCTTTTCATAAGTGATAGTTTCTGGAACTAATACTTGGAAGATGTAATCTTCCATATCCATTGATTTGATACGTCTTTCAAGATTTGTTTTAGCAGCATTTTCCATTCCTGCGTATGTTTGAATAATATACCAAGCTCTCTCTTCCATATTTAGCCTCAATTAAAATAATTTAATAATGAATGCAAATAAGATATCTACTAAAAAGAAGAAAACTGCAAAGCTTGCTGAATAAATTAATACATCAACACAGTTAGTAATCATAATTTTCTTAGTAGGCCAAGTAACTCTCTTAACTTCGTCAATTGATGGTTTATAATAAGGCCATACAGAAAGTAATAATGAGAATGCACCTAACACAATTAAAATCCATGCAAAGATTTTACTTGTTGTATCACTTTCACCAATTAAGAATGCACCAGCAATGAAGTTATTACCTGCTTTGATGTTTGCAAGTAAGGCAACACCAAATACGATAGCAATAATTGCTAAGATTAATAAGATTAATCCTTCATATTTATAATCTTTATTAAAAACTTCGACTAAACGATTCTTCTTTTCTTTTTCGCCTGTTTTAGTTTCATTTTGTTTCTTTAAATCTGCCATAATTCCTCCTATTTTGTCTCCTTATGAATTGTGTGTTTATTACACTTTGGACAAAACTTTTTAATTATCATACGTTCTGGTGTGTTCAATTTATTTCGCTTAACTGTATAATTTCTTGATAAGCATTCTTCACACACTAAGATTACTTTTTCTCTCATATGATTTTACCTCTAATTATTTTACCATTATTGAGCACTTTTGTCAATTGTTTTCTTCATTAGTTTTATTTTTCAACAAATATACTTCATTATATACTTTTTTTACATCACAAGATAATAGAAGCGCAATATCTCTTGCTTTAATATTTTTATCCATAAGAATTTTAATTTTATCTTTTAGATTATCGCAATTAATATCAAGTTCTTCTTTATAATCTTCTATCCGTAAATAAGTACTTTCGTATTCGATTTTTCTTTCTTCTTCTAAGCGATCAATTAGATGATTATAATCTTCTACAAGCGTAACACCATAGAAATAATCTTGGTCTTTTTTTAATAAGGCTATAAACCTTCTTTGAAGAATCATATCAAAAAACTTATTGAATGATTTATTATAATGATCATCAAATGATTTAATTGCCTCATTTAAACACATTAAGCCTTCTTGATAAAAATCATCTCTATACCTTGATTGTATTCGAAACGCATTAACTCTTTTCTTTATCAAAGGAGAATACTTCATATAAATTATCTCCTCTGCCTCTTCACTTCCCTCACTAATCAAATACAACAATTCATAATCATTGTATTTGTCGTTCATTTTAAAGCTCCTTATTTTTTATGATATTTTATAATTTCATAAATTAAAATACTTGCTGAAACAGATGCATTTAGGGAATCAACATGACCAAACATTGGGATTTTAACTAAATAATCACAATTATCACTGACTAATTTAGATATTCCCTTTCCTTCATTTCCAATTACAAGACATACAGGCATATCATATTTAATATTTGTATAATCGACACTATAGTCTCGATATTCAGCTCCCACGACCCAATAGCCCTTGTCTTTTAATTTCTTAATTGTTTCTGTTAAATTAGTTACCTGTGCTACTTTAACATATTCGATTGCGCCAGTTGATACTCTTGCGACTGTTTCATTTAATTTGACACTTCTATTTTTTGGAATAATCACTCCATCAGCACCTGCAGCATCACAAGTTCTTAGGATTGCTCCTAAATTATGAGGATCTTCCAAGCCATCAAGCATCACAATTAATGGATATTCCTTTTGTGCACTTGATATAATGTCATCTAAGCTATAATAAGAGTAATCTTCAATTTCCGCAATTATTCCTTGCACCTTCCCACTATTTTGTGCCATCTTTTCTAATTGCTTATTATCTAATAGCTTTATATTAATATGTCTTTCTTTTGCAAGACCTACTAATTCATGATCCATACTATTTACATAAATACATTTTATGCTTTTATTATTTAAAATACATTCTCTTACTGAGTTCTTAGAATAAATTAATGACATATTACTCCTATTTTTCAATAATCTTTATTGATTTTTCAATTAAATAATCAAGGCGTTCATTTAAATTATTTAGATACAAATAACCAATTAAGGCTTCATAGCCAGATGCATTTACATATTCTTGGCTCTTATCTTTGTAATTATAATTTCTGCCTCTTTTAAATATTTCTATTTCTTCTTCACTTAATTCTTCCATTAAGTTTTGAATAATCTTATATTGGCTAGTTCTACTTACATATTTAACGCATTCATTATGTAATTTTGATAAAGAGGTAATGCCCTTATCAATTACATATTTTCTAATTCTAATTTCTAAATATGCATCGCCAATAAATGCGAGATCACCACCATTTAATAATTTATATTTATCCATTAAATGATAATTCCTTTTTTGGTAATTATTGCACGATATTCATCAGCTTTTGCGAAATCTTTATCGCTTCTAGCTTGCATCCATTTTCTAACCAAGTCTAAATCTTCTTCACTTAAGGCATCAATCTTAAAATCAATACCTAAAACCCACATTTCTTTATCTAAAACTGTCATTAATTCCTTAGAATATTCTAAATCTAATTCTTTATTTCTAACAGCAAGATTTACACATTTAACAGTATGAAGTAAGGCTGTAATAGCATTAGCTGTATTAAAATCATCACTCATTGCCTCTTTAAATTCATTTTCAAGTTCAATTAATTCTTGATTTTTAATTTCTGTATTGTAATCTATTATACCAGCTTCGATTTGTAGTTTACGTGCAAGAGAAAGTCTAGCCTTCGATATTTTTTCATAATCGGCCTTAGCTTGTACGATGATTTCATCTCTAAATGACATTGGTTGACGATAAGGCACATTCAATATCATTAAACGATATGGTCCATAACCTATTTCTTGAACAAGGTCCTTTGCCCAAACAACATTACCAAGAGATTTACTCATTTTTTCACCAGCTAAATCGATACGACCATTATGCATCCAATAATTTGCGATTTTGTTGTTATATGCAACAGTAGCTTGCGCAATTTCATTGTCATGATGTGGGAATTTTAAATCCAATCCACCACCATGAATGTCAATCTTACCATGGAAAATATCATTAATCATAACGACACATTCAGTGTGCCAGCCTGGTCTACCTGCACCAAATGGAGAATCCCACTTCTTTCCTACTTCAGTTTCCTTCCATAGGTTAAAGTCACAAGGATTATGCTTTTTATCATTTTCTTCAATACGAGCACCATTAATTAATTTATCGATGCTTTGACCACTTAAGATACCATAATCTTGAGCCTTAGATACATCAAAATAAACATCATGATCTTCTATATATGCTCCACCCTTATCGATTAATAATTGAATGAATTCAATAATTTGTGGCATTGTTTCTGTAACTTTTGGATTCTTATAATGAGGAAGACAATGTAGTAAACTATATGTTTCTTTAATTGATTTGATGTAACGTTCAGATATTACTGATTCATCAACACCTTCTTGATTTGCTTTTTTGATGATTTTATCATCAATATCAGTAAAGTTAGAAACAAATCTTACCTTGTAGCCCATATATTGGAAGAATCTTGCTACTGTATCAAAAAATACAACAGGACGAGAATTTCCAATATGAATATCATCATATACTGTTGAACCACAAACATACATTGATAATTCATTTTCCTTTATTGGTTTAAATTCTTCTATTTTATTTGTAAGTGAATTATATAATTTAATCATCTTAACACCTCTTTTATATATTTTACCACATTTTTCATTTATTTTCAATGATAATTATCTTATAATTACAAATCAAAATAAAACAACTAATATTATTCATTAGTTGTCTCATTTTTATTATCTTCTTTCCTTGGATTTTTTAATCTTGGGAAGGTAATATTAAATTTTGTACCCTTTGGCATATTATGATCAACACTAATTCTACCTTTTTGAAGGTTTGTTAATGTGTAAGCAATAGCAAGACCTAGACCAGTTCCACCAGTTTCTCTACTTCTTGCTTTATCTTCACGATAAAAACGTTCAAAAATATGTTCCTTAGTTTGTTCAGAAATACCGATACCAGTATCAGCAATCTCAATTGTGAATTCGCTGTTTGTAGCATAAAGGGAAATATTAATATCATCACCAGCTTCTGTATATTTTAACGCATTATCAATATTGATGATGATAATTTGTTTGAACTTATCTAAATCTAAATATGCATAGATTTCATCTTGACAGCCAACATAATTCAAGCGACGATCTTGAATTTGCGCAATTTCTAAGAATGGTTCTACAATTTTCTTTAAAGCATCATTAATATTTATTTCTTCTAAATTTAGTTTAATATTATCTCTATCATTTCTTGCGAGTGTTAATAATTCCGATGTCAATTTATTTAATCTATTGATTTCATTTAAAGAAATAGCTAATGATTCTGATGCTTCAAATACACTTTGGTTTGGATTTGCTAAAATATTTTCAATTTTACTTTGGACAACAGCAAGTGGTGTTCTCAATTCATGGCTTGCGTCATTAACAAAATCGATTTGTTTTTTAACGAAGGCTCTTAATGGTTTAATACTTTGTCTTGCCATAATTGTACCAGCTGCTATTGATAATACCAGCATTACAAATACACAAACCAAATAAATATTAATAAACTGTGTTCTTGTGCTTTCTTCACCTTCAACATTCATATATACCTTAATGTATGTTACTTTTTGACTATCAAGGCCAACATTTATTTTCAAATTGCTGTTAGAATCGACTTTTTCAGTATATGTTAAAGTTGAAAAGCCATTAATATCCTTTACCTTAAATTGTCGACAGTCCTCATTAAAGTCTCTAACATCATAAGCATATGTATATGCTTCTTTGATATTAGATGATGAATTATTACCTAAACCCAAAATGACACTCTTTACTTCACCAGTACTACTATCATTATAGAAATATTGAGCTACCATTCTTGGGTCTTGGGGTATAACAGCATTTTGACCTCGATCTTCTGGTTCAGTTATCTCTCCACCAGGTTCTCCAGGTGAGAAATTATCATTAATTCTATTATTATCAACTAAAGAATTAATAAAGCTTTTTACCGAAGTTTTTGCACTTGATAAATAGTTACTTGAAATAGCAATATATGCAGATAAACCAAGTAAAAATGTTAGTGCCAAAAACAATAAGATGAAACCAATTGAATAGGTATATTTATATTTTTTTAGGATTCTTTCGAAAGCATCTTCCCTCTTATATCTTCTCACTCCACATATAACCTACATTTCTCAATGTCTTTAAGTATACATCATAGCCATATTGCTTTAGAGTTTTACGTAAATTACTTACATATACTTCAACAACAGACCAAATTGTATCACTATCAAAGCCCCATATACGATTAAATAATTGTTCTTTTGGAATTATTATTTCTTTATTTCTAACTAAATATTCTAATATTTCATAGCTTTTACCAATTATATCCAACATTTGTCCATTTAATGTTACCTTCTTTTGGGTAATATCAAATGTTAAATCTTTAAATGATAGTTTAAAGCCATCAAAGGTATTATTATATCTTCTTAAAATAGCCTCAACACGCGCGATTAATTCATCACGATAGAAAGGTTTAGTCATATAATCATCAGCACCAAGTTTTAAACCTTTTACTTTATTTGCGATACCATCTTTTGCTGTTAACATTAAAACTGGACAAGTACCAATTGAACGAATCTTTTCTAAAATAGTGAAACCATCAACATGAGGAAGCATTATGTCTAATACAATCAAATCATAAATGTTTCTCTCAACTGCATACATTGCATCTTCACCATCATAAATTGCTTCTGTCTCCGCAATTTTACCTAACATATCACAAATAGCATTATTTAAATGCTTATCATCTTCTACAATTAATATTTTCATAAAGTCCTCCTTATTTTTTTATAATTATAAATAAATCACTTTAAATGAATCTTAACAAATCTTAAAATTTTAAGATTACACTTAATTATAACTTAAAATTATCAATAATGAAAGTCTATTTAATAAAATATTATTAAACATTTTACTATGAATATATAATTATTTATGATAAAATTATAAACGAGGAGAAAAATATGAAAAAAATTGTTGTTTTATTTATATTATTTATAAGTCTATTTGCGTTCACTGCCTGCAAAATAGATATTAATGAAAGTCATTTATATGTAAATGGACCAGATGAAGTTCAATTAAGTGAAGAATTTGAAGTTGAAGTTGATGCTAGTGAGGATTATAAAATCACTGCTTTAGATGATACATTTAAGGTAGATGGTAATAAGATTACTGCATTAAAAGAAGGAAAAGGAAAATTATTATTTGAAACAAGTGATAATAATGTGGAAATTGAAATAAATGTTGTTTATACATATCCTACTGATGAAATAAAAGCTGAATATGTTTATTTAGGAATTGTTAATTATGGAAGTGTGAAAAACACAGATTTAGATAATTTCCAATATCGTTTTTCATCAAATGGTGAAATGAGTACTTATTCATTAAAAAAAGTTGGTAATTATGAACTTCATAATCAACTTGAAGAAGGAAAGATTTATCATTTAGAAATTGAAGGAAGTGCAATTACTTCTCTTGAAAAATTAGATAATCTAATTCCATTTGAAAAGATTAAAAAATCTTCTTGCATTGAAGGAATTATTGAAAATATTGATAAATATCAAATTACTATCAATTCAAAATCTTACTTCTTATTAGAAAACACTAAACAATATAAAATTAATAAAGCTGCTGGTGGTGCTACATTAACAAGCGATGAAGTAAAAGTTGGTGATAATGTTGTTATCACATTGACTGAAAAAGGATATTGTCAAAACATCTATAAAGAAAAAGCTACAAAACAATTAGAATTAGTTGTAAATCCTACACCTGGAGAAAGAACACTTACTAATTTCTTTAAAACTGCATTTAGTGCTGTTGGACATGCTTTATATGTATATGGTGGAAACTGGGATTTCCAAGATGTTGGTTCTTCAAATTATGCAAGGTCAATTGGTGTATCTGATTCTTGGGTAGAATTCTTCTATGAACAAGATGAATATTACAATTACAAAAACACTAGTGCTGCTACATCATATTATCCATTTGGAGCATTTAATGAATATTATTATGCCGGTGTTGATTGTTCAGGCTATGTTGGCTGGGTAATGTATAATGTGTTAAATACTGAAAATGGCAATGAAGGCTTCGTAATGGGTTCTAACAAAATGGCCAAAACATTCGCAGAAACTTATAAATTGGGTACATACACAAAAGATTATCAAGCTACAATCGATGGTGCCAAAACATTTAAAGTTGGTGATATCGTATCTTGTAGTGGCCACGTTTGGATTTGTTTGGGAGCATGTAGTGATGGAAGCTTAGTAATTCTTCATTCTACACCTTCTACTTCTAAGGCTGGTATTGCTGGTGGTGGTGCACAACTTGGTGCAATCGGTAATTCAGAATCATGTGAAGCATTCAAGCTTGCTGATGCTTACAACAAAAAATATTTTAAAGACTGGGCTGATCGTTATCCAACATCTTTAAAATCATATAGTGTATATCTTGCTCAAGGAAATTCTAACAATGGTAAATTCTCTTGGTATTTAAATGAAAATGGTGTCCAAGATCCAGATGGTCTATCAGAAAAAACACCTGCTGAAATTTTAAAAGTAATTTTTGGAGAATAAAAAAATAAAGTTCTAATCGTTTGATTAGAACTTTTTTTAATAGAAAAAAGAGCAATAAAATTGCTCTTATTTTCTTTATCCTTGTTTCTCGTAAATTAACGTTTAGAGAATTGAGGAGCACGACGTGCACCCTTAAGACCGTATTTCTTACGTTCTTTAGCACGTGGATCACGTGTAACTAAGCCTGCTTTCTTTAAAACGCTTCTGAAATCTGGATTAACTTCAAGTAATGCTCTTGTGATACCATGTCTAACGGCACCAGCTTGACCAGTAATACCACCACCTGCAACTGTTGCATTTACATCATAACTAGTTGTTGTACCAGTTAATTCTAATGGTTGTAAAACGTCTAAACGTGTTGCACCATTTGGAATGTAATCATTAAAAGAACGACCATTAATAGTGATTTGTCCTTTTCCTGGAACTAAATAAACTCTAGCAACAGAACTCTTACGACGTCCTGTTCCATAATAACTTACTTTTGCCATAGTTTGTCTCCTAGCCTCTTAATGTGTAAACTTCAGGTTTTTGAGCTTGTTGTTTGTGTTCTGGTCCAACATAAACGAATAGCTTTCTGTACATATCAGCACCTAAAGAATTCTTTGGTAACATACCTTTTACAGCAGTTTCAATTAATTTTTGTGGTTGTAATTCTAACATTCTTTTAGCAGTTCTTGTTTTTAAACCACTACTATATCCACTGTGGTGAATATAAAGTTTGTCATCCATTTTAGCTCCTGTAAGAGCTACTTTTTCAGCGTTTACGATAATTACATAATCTCCGCAGTCTACATTAGGTGTAAATGTAGGTTTATGTTTGCCTCTTAAAATAGAAGCAACTTCACTAGCTAATCTACCTAATACTAAACCTGTAGCATCGATTACGTACCATTTACGTTCAATGTTTTGAGCGCAAGGCATATAAGATTTGTTCATTGGTTTTTCCTCCTAAATAAATTAATGAGGGCTTGTAATGTGGGATTACAAAATGTACCTTACATATTATACTATATTATTATTGTAAAGTCAAGAAATTAAAAAATAAGTTTTAAATAAATTTCATATTTTACATTTTTCATCACTCTATCAATAATATCTAGGCATGTACAAATTCTTGTTTTTTCTCAAAGTTTATTCTCTATATTAATATTTTACTCTACTTCTTAAATAATTGATTATATCCAAGTCTTCTACTTCACTTATTTGTGACAGTTTATTTCCTAAATAATTAATTGAAGAACCTAAATGAAAAACTTTCTCATCTATGAATAAGTACCTATCATGAAATTGATCATTAATAGATAATATAATTAGCTTGTCATATTGTTTTTTAAATAATGAAATATCTTTATTAGATAACTTTGCTTTTGGTGAAGTAATGATTCTAACTTCTATATTATCTTTTATATTCTTTAAAACATTTAATGCCATTGAATCAACATATGGATCTATTAATAATATCTTATTATTCGCGTTTGATACTATGTTCTCTAGATAACTTACTCCATCAAATATTTCACCATCAATAATTAGCTTTTCTTTTCTACAATACTGCTCATTATCTTCAATTTTATGTAACCTAGAATCAATAGAATCAATTCTATTAATTAAACTAATATAATTCTCATTAGTAATTAATGTTCTTCTTTCATTGATAACGTAACCTTTAAGTAAATATTCTTTTAATACCGAGTTAGCCCATTTTCTAAAGATTGTCCCGTTCTTTGATTTAACCCGATATCCAACAGAAATAATAACATCTAAATTATAAAGTTCTGGAGGTCTGTTTTTAGGATTATTATCACTTATGTGCAAAAAATGCACAGAAGTATTTTTATCCAGTTCTCCTTCCTCATAAATATTATTAATATGTCTAGAAATGACGCTTCTGTCTCTATCAAATAGTATTGCCATTTGTTCTTTAGTCAGCCAAACAGTTTCTTCATTTGGGGATACATTTACTGACAACTCAATATTATTATCTTTGAATTCTATTATTTGATATTCATTCATTTTTAAATCACCCTACTTATATATTTTCAAATATCTTAATCTTTTTACTAAAAAAAAAAAAAAGATACAAATCAATGTATCTTTAACTAATTATTAGTATTACTAATCAATTCCACAATCTCATTTATTCCCATCTTCTTTTCAGCTGATGTAACAATGATATTGTCGTTTTGAAGTTTTTGTTTGATTTCTTTAATTGCTTTAAAACGTAAAGTTGTTGGAACCTTATCACATTTAGTAGTAATTATTTGAATATTGATACCAAAGTGCATCATATAATTATACATTAAAATATCATCCTTTGTTGGTCCAACTTTTGTATCAACTAGTAAAAATGCTATTTTTAAATTAGGATTATTGATTAAATAATCTTCAATTGATGCACCAAAGCCAACGCGTTGATCTTTACTTCTAGATGCATAACCATAACCAGGTACATCTACTAAATAAAACTTATCATCAATTAAAAAATAATTTAATGTGATAGTTTTACCTGGCTTAGATGAAGTTTTTGCTAGCAATTTTCTTCTTGTTACAGCATTTATAATACTACTTTTTCCAACATTACTTCTTCCTAAAAACACAAATTCATTAAGATTTGATTTATTAGGAGATTGTTTTCTATTAGTAGTTGATGTAATAAATTCACATTTATCAAACATATAAACCTCACATGGATAATGTATTCTATAAGCCTCGTTCTGTACTCTAAATAGAGTGATAATCATTTATCTTAGAAACAATAAATTGTTTCCACCAAATTTAAATTCTTAATTATTAAATTTGACTCCCCTACCAAATTTGGGTTTCTAGCTTAAGGAGTTTACCACGTTTCATATCACTGTTTCCAGTTTCTCGTCTCTGCGGCACTTTATGAATTTAACCATTTTACAGGTGTACATTCGTCGTCACCAATCCCTTGGTGCCCTAGTTTATCACTAGGCATAAACACTACAGCATCACAGCTGTGCTAGCGAGGACTTTCCTAACCTTGCGGCTCGATTATCCGAATACTTTTATAATTATATCACAACTTAGTATTATTTTCAAATATAGATTAAAAAGAAAGCATGTGAATTACATGCTTTCATTTTCATTATTCTTCTGCTTTCACTTCTTCAGGAGCTTTTTCTTCTTTTTCTTTTTTAGGCTTTTCAAAGCAAGCCTTACGAGAAAGTTTGATTTTGCCTTTGTCATCAATACCGATTACTTTAACAACAATTTCATCGCCTTCTCTACAGAAATCTTTAACTTCTTTAACACGTTTATGATCAAGTTCTGAAATATGAACCATACCTTCGCAGCCTTTCCATAATTCTACAAAAGCTCCAAAGTCCATGATTTTAACAACTTTACCAGTATAAATTTGGCCAATTTCAGCTTCACGTGTAATGTTTTCAATAATTTCTTTAGCTTTTAAGTTCCATTCTTGTTCAGCATGCATTACAAATACACGACCATCTTGTTCAATGTCAATCTTAACACCATTACATTTTTCAATGATTTCGTTAATTGTTTTGCCACCTGAACCAATAACATCTTTAATCTTATCAGGATTAATTCTAAAGAAGATAACTTTTGGAGCATATGGTGAAAGTTCAGGACGAACTTCAGAAATTGTAGTTGCCATATGATCTAGAATTGCGAAACGACCAACTTTTGCTTGTGCTAAAGCTTCTTTTAAAATTTTAGCATTAATTCCTTTAATTTTAATATCCATTTGTAGAGCAGTGATACCTTTTCTAGTACCAGCAACTTTGAAATCCATATCACCATAATGGTCTTCCATACCTTGGATATCAGTAAGAATAGTGTAATTCTTTTCATCACTAATTAAGCCCATTGCAATACCAGCAACTGGTGCTTTAATTGGAACACCTGCAGCCATTAATGCCATAGTTCCTGAACAAATAGATGCTTGTGAAGATGAACCATTAGATTCTAATATTTCACTAACTACACGAATTGTGTATGGGAATTCTTCTTCTGATGGGATTACTTGAAGTAATGCTCTTTCAGCTAAAGCACCATGACCAATTTCTCTACGTCCAGGAGAACCATACTTGCCAACTTCACCTACTGAGAAGTTAGGGAAGTTATAATGGAACATGAATCTCTTTCCTTCTTCAACTCCTAAACCATCAATGATTTGGAATTCATTTAAAGAGCCTAGTGTTACAACACCTAAAGATTGTGTTTGACCACGTGTAAATAATGCAGAACCATGTGTACGTTCTAAAACATCAACACGTGAAGATAAAGGTCTGATTTCATCAACCTTTCTTCCATCAGGTCTTATTTTTTCTTCTGTAATTAATCTTCTTACTTCTTCAGCTACGATTGTTTCAAGAAGTAAATCTACATAATGCATATTTTGATCAAAATCTTCACGGTCTAAATCTTTCCATAATTCTTCAAAATGCGCTTTTGTATCTTCACCAATTTCATCAATCTTAGCATAACGTTCTAATTTATCAACGATAACTACTGCAGTTTTTAAATCTTTTTCGCAGTAATCACGGATTAACTTTTCAATTTCAGCAGGAATTTCTGCAAGTTCTACTTCAACTTTTTCTTTACCAACAGCTGCTACGATTTCTTTTTGGAAAGCACATAATCTCTTGATTTCTTCAAAACCAAATAAAAGTGCTTCTAACATATCATCTTCTGATACTTCTTTACTACCAGCTTCAACCATGTTGATAGCCTCATCAGTACCAGCAACAGTTAAATTAATATCAGATTTTTCTAATTCTTCAACTGTAGGATTGATGATTAATTTACCATCAATACGACCAACTACAACACCAGCGATAGGACCATTGAATGGAATATCTGAGATGCATAGAGAAATTGATGCGCCAAGCATAGCTGCCATAGCAGAAGAATTATCTGGATTTGCAGACAAAACTGTATTGATTACTTGTACTTCATTTCTAAAACCATCAGCAAATAATGGTCTAATAGGACGGTCAATAAGACGTGATGTTAATGTTTCATGTTCTGTAGGACGTCCTTCTCTTTTAAAGAATCCACCAGGAATCTTACCAGCTGCATATAATTTTTCTTGATACAACACTGTTAAAGGGAAGAAATCAGCACTAGACTTATTCTTACCAAGTACTGATGCACTTAAAACAGTTGTACCATCAAATCTAACAAGGCAGGCACCGTTTGCTTGCTTAGCAACTTCGCCAATTTCAATCACAAATTTACGATTACCTTGCACATATTCAAATGATTTAAATTCGTTCATTTATATTTTCCTTTCTTTAATCTATATATATTTTATTAAATTAATTTCTTTTTCAAAATAAAAAGGGCGATTATTGCCCTTTTTATTTACTTTCTTAAGCCTAATTTAGCAATAACGTTTCTATAACTATTGATGTCTTTGTTCTTTAAATAAGCAAGTAAGTTACGTCTGTGACCTACCTTTCTTAAAAGACCTCTTCTAGTATGGAAATCATGAATGTGCTCGCTTAAATGTGCATTAAGGCGGTTGATTTCAGCAGTTAAAATAGCAATTTGAACTTCTACTGAACCACTGTCTTTTTCATTTGCACCAAATTCAGCTACTAATTGAGCTTTTTCTTCTTTAGAAATACATGACATTTCTTTTTCCTCCTATTTTAATATTTTATCCAAGCACCGCGGTCTTCGTTGGAGATTCGAACATCGAGGTTCAAGGCAATACATATTATATCACAGTTATATCAAAAAGTAAAGTTTATTTTTACTAATTTAATTATAAGATTTCAATAAGTTTAAGTAAAAAGATATTACTCTTTTTCGCAGAATCATCAGTTGACATTTTATATTTGTCTACTTGTTCACTATCACCAATTACATCACTAATAGCACGAATGGCGATAAATGGCATTTTTAATACATATGCAGCTTGCGCAAAAGCTGCTGATTCCATATCAAAAGCACCAACATTTAAATCACTAAAATGATCATCAATTAATTTCTTAGCATAATCATATTCAGTCATAAATGTTTCATTTGTACAAATACATACGTATTTACAATCCATATCATTTTCTTTTAATTTATCAATAATTTCTTTATCAGCATCAAAATAAGCTGGACAATTACTCATTTGGCCATAAACATATTTAGTAAATGCAGTTAAATCAGCATCGCCATATACGCACTTTTCACCAACTACAATATCACCAACATATAAATTGCCGTATCCTCCAGCAACACCAACATTGATGATTTTATCAATTCCTTTGAAATGATCACAAAGAATTGTCATTAAAATTGCAGATGCAACACGGCCAACTCCTGATTTTACTAAAATAATGTCTTTATCAAATAATCTACCTAAATAAAACACAAAACCATGAATTTCTTTTTCTTTAACTTTTCCATTTTCCTGCATTTTATTTTTTAAATAAATGATTTCTGAATCCATTGCGCCAACAATAGCAAGTTTCATTTTATTCATAATTAAAACTCCTAAAAAAAGTAATTGTTTGTTCTTTATCTAATGATATTTGTTTTCTTAAATCCTCAATATTATCAAAAGTAATTTCATCTCTAATAAATTCTACAATTTCAATTTTAATTAATTTATCATAAATATCTTCATTAAAATCAAAAATATGCGCTTCAATTCTTGCATCATGCAAATCATCAAGGCTTGGATTCTTTCCAATATTGCACATGCCCTTATATAATTTACCGCAAATATTAATAATACAAGCATAAACTCCATTTCTTGGAATGAATTTTTCTTTATCGATATTAATATTTGCAGTTGGATAAGCAAGTTTTCTTCCTAAGCCCTTTCCTTTTTCAACAATGCCTTTAAAACTATAATTATAGCCCAATAATTCATTTACGATACTAAGCTTACCTTCTTCTAAAAACATTCTAATATCATTTGAACTTATTTTTTTAATTTCTTTGTTTTCATTTAGATATGATTCTTCAGATACAATCGAAAAGATCTTATTTTTAAATAATTCTTTTAAATATAAGCTATCACCTTTTCCTAAATATCCAAAATGAAAATCAAAACCGACGACTAAACCATAAAAATCTTTTAAATATCTATCATAAAATGTGTACTTATCTAATTTCAATAAATTCATATCACATTTCACAATAAATAAATAATCTATATTATTATTTTCTAATATTTCTATTTTTTCATTTAATTCTGTTAAATAAGCTTCATACTTCCTTTTATTTAAAACATAATCAGGATGTGGGTAAAAACAAATCAATCCACTCTTACAATTATTAGTTTTCGCTAAAGAATTGCATTCATTGATTAATTTCATATGGCCTCTATGTAGACCATCAAATTCCCCAATAGTGGCGATTATTTTATCATCAAGTATTAAGTTGTCATTAACATGAATTATTTCCATACTCTTTTTGCCTTATAATAATTATTATCTTTATCTAATTCATAAATTGCGATTAGTTCTTCTTGATATTTGATCGCAATTTGTTGTTCTTTTAAATTTAGGTGCAAATATCTTCCATTTATACAATCATTATAAATTTTATCATCTGCATCTAAAATGTAGAAATCATCCAAACAATCCAGCATATTTATTAACTGATATTTTCCTATTAAAACATCATCAACTGAATATGCATCTTCAATTTTATATTTACCACTTTTTGTTCTAATTAAAGAAGACATACAAGATGGTAAATCTAATTTTTCACCAATTGATTTAGCTAAGCTTCTAATATAAGTTCCCTTTGATACCTTACATTTGATCTTAAATCTGATTGTGTGATTAGTAGTTAAAGTAGGCTCATTTAATCTGATAAGATTAAATATTTTGACCTTTCTTATTTTATCACTTAAATCAATTATTTCATTATCTCTTGCGATTTGATATAATCTTCTACCTTCAATTTTTATGCTTGAATACATAGGTGGTATTTGATCAATTTCGCCAACGAATGATTCTAAAACATCATCGATTCTTTCATTAATTTCTTTTAAATTATCTTCATTTAAGCTAATCTCTTCTTCTAATTTACCCCAAATATCTAAGGTATCATAGCTTCTTCCAAGTTCAATTTCCGCTATATATTCCTTGTCATTTAAAAGTAAATAATCAGAAAGTTTCGTTGCTCCATTAATTAAAACAACCAGTAGCCCTTCCGCATTAGGGTCTAAGGTACCAGCATGACCAATTTTATCAATTCTTATTCCCTTATTCTTTAGCTGGTATTTTATTTTATTGATGATAGCATTAGATGTAATGTTTTTGTCCTTTTTTAAAAGTAAGATTCCATCATTCATTTATTGCTATCTCCACAAATTCAGCTGGTTTATTGATGATATAATCAGCATCCTTCAATTCATCGATTTTTCTAAATCCCCAAGTGCACGCAATAACTTTTAATTCAGCATTTCTTGCAGTTTGGATATCGACATTAGTATCACCAACATATAAAATATCTTCTTTATTTTTGATATTCAATTCATCTTCAATCATTATTATGCCATCAATTGCTGGTTTTATTTTATTCTTTTCAATTTTACCTAACACATAGCTAAAATTAATACCTTTAAAATAATAATCAATGATTTTCACTACATCAAAATGTGGTTTATTAGATAAAACTGCAAATTTGATGTTATTTTTATTTAATTCTTTTAGTGCATCAAGAACGCCTTCATATGGTGCTGTTTTATCTTTTTGATGGATAGTGTAATATTTTTGATAGTATTCTTTGAATTTATCCTTATATAAGTTTAATTTATCTTCTGAAGCTACTAATTTAATTGTTCTGTCAGCTAAAACATCTACACCACTTCCAGTTAGATATTTTGCTTCATCGACACTCACTTCTCTTAAATTTAAATCATTTAGAGCTAAATTAATTGATAAAGTAATATCATCAATTGAATTTAATAATGTGCCATCTAAATCAAATATCAATAATTTTTTCATAATAACTCCTATAATTCTATAATATTATATCACAAATATGAAAAAAAACCAACATAATGATATGTTGGTTTCATCTTATTTTTTTGATTTCATTAAGTCATATTCATAGGCCATTGACATATATGAAAAATATGCACCAATAGCTAATATAATAAGCATTATCATTAAGCCATATTCTACCTTATTAGCATCTTTAATGTTGATATATTTATATGATTTATTTAGTCCTAAAAAATAAAATTTAAAAAAGACACTTAAAATAATACTAAAAATATACGCAAACATTGATGTTAAATAGCCATATAATTTATTTTTAAACAACAAAGATATAAATCCACTAAATATACAAATAATTAGTAATAATAAAATTACAATATTAAATTTAATTCCATATTCACTATTTCCAAATAAACATTCAAATAAATTAAATTTCACATATGTTTTTGAAATAGAATTTGCGTATTGAATAAATGGAAATGGTAATAAACATAGTGTTAAAATTCCAGTAAATATTGATCCATATTTAAAGAATTTCTGCATATTATAGTTCCAACTTCTTTATCATAAATAGTCTTGTAAGGAAATGTAGGCCTACAATTATACCACAATTAAAAATCAAATCAGTAAAATTGATAATATATCTTCCAAATACCCTACCGATGGCGCCAAAGCTAAATACAATCGCACCATTTTGATCATAGCCAAAACCAAATGATAAAAGTGATGAAATTGATTGTAGCACTGAAAGGATAGCTGTAATTAGAAAATAGAATAATATAGCCATACCAATCTTATTCTTCTGCTTGAATGTTGAATTAGCCATTGAAAGTGCTAGCATTATAACATAAGAATAAATAATAATATAGATTGCAATTTCCACAAAAGCAGATATTAAAACTAGTGGATTACTCAATAAAGAGGAAATTAGATTATACAACAATACAAACAAATTTGCGCCAAAGAATAATTCTGCAATGACTATTGAAAAGACTATGCAAATAACTGTAAATATAGCATAGATGAAATTAACAAGTATTCTTGAGAATATTAAATGATTAATATCAATTGGAAGTGTAAATGTTAAATAGCCTTCATCTGAAAATATTGATTTGTAACAGTTTTGCACAACAGTATATATAAGTAGAGTAATAACAGCAGCATATGCAGCAATAATTAAAGCTGCAAAAGTAACAATTATTGTTTGACCAAAGAAAGTTCGCCCAAAAGCATCTGGAAAGAACTTAATTAAAAGTGAAAACAATGTTACCATACCAATAATTAATCCATTTGCGATTAATAATAACTTCCATGTATTTTTAATAGCATGTTTAATCAATAAGAGAAACGTATTCTTCTTTTTAATATGTTCCATAAGCGAATATCTCCTTGAATACATCATTTATTGATTTTCCTGTTGCTTTTCTAAGTTCAGATGCACTTGATCTTAATGCTATTTGACCATTCTTTAAGAATACTACATAATCAAAAATACTTTCACAGTCAGAAATCAAATGAGTTGATATAATTACACTTGATCCTTCAGCATGATTTTCCATGATTAATTTAAATACTAAATCTCTTGCAACAGGGTCAACTCCCGCAATTGGTTCATCAAATAAATATACCTTCGCATTTCTTGATAAAACCAATATTAATTGAAGTTTCTCTCTTGTTCCTTTAGATAAGGCCTTAAATTTCACGTCAGTTGGTATTTGTAGCTCATTTACTAAACGATATGCCTTGTTAGAATCAAAATCGTCATAGAAGTCACTAAAATATTCAATTGCATCTTTAAATGTCCATGACTTATTTAAATAGTCTCTATCAGGTAAATATGATACTACTTTTTTTGATTCAATACCGATATCCTTACCATCAACTTTTATACTGCCTTCATATTGGCTTAATAAACTAACAATTAATTTAATCATAGTGGTTTTACCACTACCATTTGGTCCTAATAATCCAATTATTTGACCTTTTGGAAAATCAATGCTTACATCCTTTAAAGCAACGAAGTTTCCATATTTTTTGGTCAAATGATTGATAGATATTATATTTCCTTCCATCTTACCTCCTATTTTGAAAGATCTTCATTTACAAGTACTAAATTATCTCTAATCTTTAAATGTTGTGGACATAATGTTTCACATTTGCCACATTTGATACAAGCACTTGCTTTTGCGCTTTCTTCCATACTTTGATAATTCTTTTTAAAATTTTTGTTATTGTACATTGAATAATTATTCCAAAGTGAGAAATTATATGGAATTTTTACACCTTTTGGACATGGCATACAATATTCACAGCCTGTACAACCAATTTTTACCTTTGATTTAATTAAGGCTTTAACCTCTTGAACTAATTTTTCTTCTTTATCATTTAGTTTTTTAAAATTATTAAATGTGTTTATATTATCAACAACTTGTTCAAATGTTGTCATACCAGAAAGGATTACTCTAACCGGTTCTTTACTGCCAACATAGCGAAGTGCCCAAGACGCAATTGATGCATCCTTATCATAATTTTTAAATATTTCTTCAACGTCAGGGCTAAATGAAGCTAAATTTCCACCCTTAATAGGTTCCATTATTACAAGAGGAATTCCTTTATCTAAACATAATTCTCTTCCCTTATCACCAGCTTGGTCATCAGTATCCATATAATTATATTGAATTTGGCAGAATTCCCAATTATCGTAATAATTTACGATTTGTTCGAAGATTTCATAATCATCATGGAAAGAAAAACCAATATGTTTAATAAAGCCTTCTTCTTTTAATTTAATTACTTCCTCTAAGGCTTTAATATCTTTTGCTTTTTGGAAGGTATTTCTATTCAATGCATGAAGTAGATAGAAATCAACATAATCCATATTTAATCTTTTTAGTTGGGTAAAAAATGTATCTCTTACATCCTCGGTTCTTTCCAATTTCCACATTGGTAGTTTATCTGCAACTAAAAATGTACTTCTATCATATTTCTTCATCGCATTTCCAAGTACTACTTCACTTTCACCACCATGATATGGATATGCAGTATCAAAATATGTTACACCATTTTTATATGCATAATCTAACATCTTTTCTGCTTCTTCTCGATCAATTACACGATTTCCTTCTTCATTTAATTTTGTTGGAAATCTCATACAGCCAAAGCCTAATAATGATGGTTTTAAACCGGTTTTTCCAAATTCCCTATATTCCATATTTTTCTCTCTTTCTTTATTATTATATCATTTAAATCTAAAACTATGCTAAATTATTCCCATTTAGCATATACTCTTATATCACTAGATACTTCAGTTATAGCTTCACCTTCAAAATCCTTATTTGTGTACCAACCTTTAAATGTGTAACCTTCACGAGTGGGACTAGGTAGAGTA
>JAEEHM010000025.1 GCA_016280895.1 Bacillota bacterium | reverse complement strand
TTATACATAGATTAGTCACCTCAACAATATTTTATCATATTTTAATGGCAATTTCAAGAATTTGAGTAAAATTGTTTCTAATATTTGAGGATTTTCACTTCTAAGATTTGAAGTATTTCATTTCCAAGATTTGAGATATTTTACTTTTGCTTTTTTTAAAATATTCAAATTAAAAAAAGATGACACATTTTTTGTATCATCTTTGACTATTCAATATGTGTGTGTTGGACAAATAGTCACTTTTAAAGGTTTTACTGTACAAAAAACATTTCTGACGAAAAGTTTTCTGCTAGTATGACAAAAAGACTCTTATAAAAAATAAAAAAATAGCCACCAGTGCATAATGCTACTCTTTTCATCGATGGATTATTATGCATTCTCATTATAGTATTATCAGTATCTATTGAATCCCAAGTTCTTTATGATAATACTTTAATGTTGAATAAACATATGCTTTAGATTGATATTCATTCAGTTCATTTTTTAAATATCTTTTATAATTCTCAAAATACTTTATAAATTGTTTTCTTATGAAAAAATGCTTTTTACTAAGTTCTAGATACTCTTTATTGTCTATTATTGCGGGATCTCCTAATAGTGAGGCATCATCAACCAAAACTGCTTTTGTAAAATCAAGTCCTGTAGAATAATTAGTAACCCTACCTGTTGTTTTAAATTTATAACCATACTTATGATTCATATTAGTCCTAAAAGGAAGAGCAAAAGTATGATTATCAATTTTAATTATAAATACGACATATGGCCTATTAAGTATATTTTCAAATTCAGGATAAATATTATCTGGATATTTTTGCATAAACTAATTACTTAAATGTTTTATTTCATAATGCTTAACCATTAGTGCCTCACAAGTAGAATAAAGCTCTCAGAACCAAAAAGGCCCGAGAGCATTTCTTCAATCGAGATTTCTTTATAGTGTTACTCTCACACTGTGTCTTCAATCGAGATTTCTTTATAGTGTTACTCTCACACTTTGTAACTACATTTTACACTATAATATTAAGAAAGTCAAGACCATATATAATCATTTTTTTCTTTAATTATCTTCAATTGCAATTTTAAATTTATCAATAAATTCTCGACTATTTGTCATCCAACCAATCACACCTTTAATAGCTTCTTCATAGTCTTGCGGATGATAATGGCTATACTCTTTATACTTCTTTCCAAATAGTCCTCTTTTCATAAATTCGACAAAAAACACAAAATCACTCATATCTTCAATATCTTTATATAACATCATCTCTCCAAGTTTTGATTTCCCATATACCACTAAGTGTGGTGTTTCAAATGTAAAACCGCGATTTAGTTTCTCAGTATCTGTCAATGTTACAGGAACAATATCTTTAGTCATGGCATAGACATATTCAATATCACCAGTTTTAATACCAATATCTCTTTGTTTCTTTATTTCAAGTATTAACCACCAAAACTTATCGAAGTCGTCCCATTTAATTTTTTTCATAATACTTGAATTGTAAGAAACATCCTCGCATAGTTTTAAAACTCTATCGATATCCTTAATAGATTCTTCAATATAAAATGGATTTTCGCATTCATAGTAAGCTACAGACTTATCACAATATTCGAGGATTTTGATTTCTTCATCACTTACAAAGTAATTCTTTACTTTATTCAATTGTTCCATACTAATTTCATCGACTAATACTTTCATAATGTTTTCACCTAATTATTCTTATAATAAGATTATACCACACACCACAAACTAATTCAATAACTGGGGTTCAATTCTCATTGTCTTTACAGGTTCAAATCTCGTTAACATCAAAGGTTCAACTCTCTTGGGTAATTGTAGATAGGGGAGTTCGAAAAAACCAAGACTATTCATCCTGGCTTGTTGGTTTTCTCTCAGTTTTTAATCATATAAATTTTGATTAGGTGGAAGTGATTTAAACTCCTCACTACTTTTAATGTATTCATTTACAATTTTATAATACACTTCACCAAACTCTTGATAATAATACCATTCATCTACTTTAATATAAGACCCGTTACTAAACTTCACTAATTTACTAAAATTATTATATTCTATTTTAATAAATGGATTATAAGATGGCTTTACAAATTGATTACTAACCATTAAATAGTTAGGAATATTATCTATCATAATTTCTCGTAACATCTTGTAAATAGTAGCTAGTTCTTCACTTGTTAAGAATAGTTCAGTTACACATTCTTTATCTAGATCATAATTATAACCATTTCTTAAAACACCTGTTTTTGAATTATAATAACCATCAAAACCAAATGATAGTTCAAAAGAAAAATCATCTGGTAATTCTTCTGATAGACTTGTTATGAGTTCACTAATTCTTGTTAAATTATAGATTCTTTCTACATACTTTTCTTCTTTATTAAAATACATATCACATATCCTAAAATAATCATTCTTTCCAACAATCAAATAATAGCATTCATAATTCCACTCATCTTTTGCACTATAAATAAAAGAATCTTCAGGATATTTTATTTCTAACGTGTAAAAATCATTATCTTTATCTATTCTTTCAATTCTATAACTATGCATTGGATCAAGAATTAGTGTGTTATTTGTGATTTCAAAATATTCAGTATCTACTTTATTAATAAGACCTTCTTTCTCATAAATAGTTCTGCCTAACCATTTATCATTAATTTTTATTAGTTTAACATCTTTTTTATCTACACAACCAATAAACAATAATGCTAAAAAAGCCAATAAAATTATTAATAAGATTTTCTTCATGAGCGTGACCTCCTTACACTAATAATACACATAAGCAAACAAAAAAGTTTCATTCATTTCATCAAAACTATACCTTCTAATAATATAACAAATAAAACCCATATTTTTTCCGAAACTATTTTACTTATTTATATTTTACCATAGATCATAAAACATTAAAAGCAATATAAGCCACAAATGGTTCAACTCTCGTTGTCTTTACAGGTTCAATTCTCGTTATCTGTAGACCTGTTTTATGTGGTTGAACTAATGGTTCAAATCTCGTTAACACCAAAGGTTCAACTCTCTTTGGTAACTGTAGATAGGTAGTATGACAAAAAGTCACTTATGAGGTAATAAAAAAAGCAGCTCATACCATTTTTAGGGGTTTAAAGCTGCTATTTTTATTAAATATGTGTCTTTTTTGCCTATTTCAGCAAAAGACATATAGACAAAGTCTAATGTGTGTGTTATACAAAAAGTAGTTTGTTGATCTACTCTTTGTGAGTTACTAACCAATTATTAAATATTTCAATAATATTATCAGTATCTAACCAATAATCTGGGGAAAATCCAATTCCTTCATGAAATCCTTCCATATAAAATACTTTATAAGGTAAGTGAATAGTTACATGTGATTGTGGCAAAACATAACTAGTAGATTCGCCAAATTCTCCACATCCCATTGTATTTGTTCCTACTTTAATCACGTTACTTACATTGCTAGTAATTGATACTAATGCCTCACCAGCTGAGGCAGTATTTTTATTCATAAGAACATATAATTGACCATTATATTTCCCTTTTTTAGTGGAAACATTACCACCACTAGAATAGTATCTATAAGGAATTCCTGTAACTTGATATACATTCATAGTAGACGACTCAACATTCCATACACCATTATCATTTAAACCTTCTATAATTTGACTACACATTATCGATGATCCACCTGGATTGCCTACCACAGATATAACAGCATGTTTTCCGTCTAATAATTGTCTACCCCATTCTCTATAATCTACACCTTCTTGCATTTTACATTTTGTAAGAACTAACATCTTATGGTCGTCATAATTTACTAAATGATTAGGTTCATTAAATCTAACATCTGCAGTTCTAGATTTGTGTAAAGGTAGTATAACGTTATCAATAATTATAGACTCAATATTATCAACATATGCATCTTTTAGTATTCCTATTAAAAAACGTTCTTTGGAACTAGGTAAAGTTCTAAATATATAATTATCAATATTTTGTCTTATTATATATCCCTTGTTGAAAAAAATATTCTCATTTATTACTACATATGTATCATTATCTTTTTCAACAACTACATCTGTAAAATAAGGGGCTACACAAGTTCCCAGATTAAAGATTTCTCCGTTGCAATCAAAATAAATATGATTGTCTTTAATTACTTTGTTTAAATCTTTTGACACAATCTCAAAAAACTCAGTTGTTTTCATATTATGGTTAATTCTATTTACCTTTTCTTCAAGTGCATTTTTTAAATTGTCCAATTCACCTTTTTTATTAAAATAATCGTATCCACTATAATTATTTCTTAGTAAAACAAATATGTTTCTCAATTCATATTTCATTTGCGATGGAGTAAGTTCTTCAATTGCAGGAACTTTAGTGTCACCATTGGGCATGTAAAATGCATCTAGGATTCTCAAATCTTCTTTTTCTATTTCAAATTTGCATAGTAGGTTATGTAATTGCTCCAATTCACTATCAGATAGTTTTGAAGTTAATTTTGCATATAAATTTAAAAATTCATCTCTAGTCATTTTCTAGATCCTTTTCAAAAAAATCAACATCATTATTATTCAACCAATAATAATAGTTGTGTGGCTTGTTAGCCATTAATTCAAGACCAGCTAAAAATGCAATAATGAAAGGTGTCTTTATCAATTTGTATGTTGAAATATAATTATCATCTAAAATCAAATCTTGCTTTTCAATTATTTTAAAATCAAGTAATGTTTTTATTATCTCTATAGATCTTTCAATAGTGATATGTAACTCTCTTTCAATAAGCTTCTCAGTAAAACTTGTATCATCTCTTTTATTCAAATACACTAAAGTATCGTAAAAATCCTCTTGTGATATTGCTCTTAAAAACTGTAGATGTCTTTCTTTATCCTTGTAACAGTTGTCATAATATCCATTTCTAGGTCTTGGAAAGCAAAAATTAAATGGAAGATTACTATTGAATGAAGTAATAGAAAAACCACCATTATTTACAACTAATGAATAAAACAAATCATCACTAGTCATCAAATCACTTACTTTTTCTTTATCTGTGTTAATATCTAGTTTTTGGCCAAATACGCTCATTAAAAATGATAACTCATATATCTTCATATATTTTACTTTATCGTCGCTAATTTCACTTAAATATTTAGCAATAACTTTTTCAACATCTTTTGAATATATTTTTTTACGTTCAAATAAATAATCTATTGATACATCAAAATACTCAGCAATTGCTGGAATAATATCAATATCTGGAGAGCCACCATTTTCCCACTTCGAAACTGCTTGTGTTGAAATATTCAACTTCTTTGCAAGCTCTTCTTGGGTAATTTCCTTTTTTAATCTCAATTCTTTAATAACGTTGCTTATGCTCATAATCTAATCCTCCTTAAGCAATTATATTTTATCATATCAGAAATAAACTAACAATGGAGCCGTTTTTGACAAAATCAACCAATATTTGATATCTAATATTATTATATAGAATAATTTGATATTTATAATAATTTTAACTTAACTCCCTGATACAAATTCCTGATTGTTTACGCCTTAGAAGCAAATGGAATTTAACCCATTAATTGCAATGGTTCGATTCCGACTGAATGTACTATTCGATTCTCTGTGAACGACTAGTCAGTTTATAAAAAAATATGCCCTTTTTGGACATATTTTTATTATATTTTTGTATAAATCTTCAAATATCGAAAGACTTATAGAGCAATAACTATGGTGAAAACAAAGAAATTCGAACTGATTATAATCAGTATGTTTCCCAATACAGATGTTTTTAATAGTTTCAACCCTACGTTGTGACTATAAAAAGTCTCGATTATTTTTTAAATAAAAAAAGACCACTTTTAGGCTTCATACCTAAAAATGGTCGATTTTTCTTCATTTCATGCTTATTTTTGACTAAAATTACTTATTTTTTCTCGAGACAAACGACAGTTTCAACACGAATAGCAACTACAATAGTACTGAGTAGTTATTTAACAATAGCTCGTAATATTAATTTGTCTGTGAAACAGTATATAGAGAATAAAAATATCCTTTTTTATCCATTAATGCATCAAAGGTTCCTTTTTCAATTAATTCACCATTTTTAAGAACAAATAATTCAGAACATCTACGAAGAATATTTTCATCTAGATCATGAGTAACAATAATACGAGTATGTTCTTTTAATTTTAATATTGCATCAAGCACTTCAAATGAAGTTTCTGCATCCAGTGCCGAAGTTGCCTCATCAACCAGTAAGACTGGTGTTTTTCTTAGTAAAGCTCTTGCGATGGAAATTCGCTGACGCTCTCCTCCGGAAAGGCTAGAGCCATTTTCGCCACATAAATAGTCTTTACCTCGTTCATTAATTAGCTTTTCTAAACCTGATGACTTAATGGCTTGATTTATTTCATCTTCATTAAACTCTTTAAACATCGTGATGTTTTCCTTAATTGTATTATTAAACACAAAGACATTTTGTTGAATAATTGAGACAAGATCATATAAGGAACGTGCGGAAATTTTTCCAAGCTCTATGTCATCAAAGAAAATTTTTCCTTGATAATTGTGATATGAAGCCATAAGTAGATTTAAGAGAGTTGATTTGCCACTACCCGATGCTCCTACCAAGGCATAACAACCACCTTTTTTAAAATCGATATTAATATTATCAAGAACTTTTTTATCTTCCTCATAGGAAAATGATAAATCTTTAATAAAGATACCTTTTTTTAATTCTGGCGAAATATCTTCACCTGATTCATCAATATTTTTATCAAGTTCAACTGCAATCTTTTCAATAAGAGCAAATGATGATTTAACACCCGAATAGAATCCTGGTAGTATTTGAATTGGTGATAAAATGTAATTCAATAATTGAACAAACACGATTGCGGTACCTGCTGTAACACTACCAATTCCTTTAATTGCAAAAACACAAGCCATAATGAATACACCAATTTGAAGTAGACCCCCTGCAATTCCAGAAGAATATGAGATATTGACATTTATTTTTGACCTTCTTTTTTGAGCGGTGCTAACACTAGTATTTACATCATTATGAAGAGAGGTAACATTATCTTCAGCTTTGAAACTTTTTATCACCGTAAAGCCTGTAAGGATATCTTTAGTTAGACTCAAATATTTTTCTTTTTTATTGGAAACATTTTTTTCGGCTATTGCAGCCTTGTTTCCAAAGATGATTGATGCAATAATTGGAAGAAGCGATAACAAGATAGCTATAGCACTAAGGAGTGGGCTATAGATAATCATCATTACCAGTGCTCCAATAAAGGTTACACCGACTTGAATCGCAGCTTGAATTTTTCCAATAAATTCTTCTTCAATAACTTTAATATCATTGGAAAGAGCTGAAATGTATAAAGCACTACTTTCACTAGAAAAACTTTGAATCCCTTTTTTCATTAAGCGCTCAAATACATAATCGCGATATTGTTTCATTGGTTTAGCAAAGAATCTTGGGTAAAATATCCAATCGATTATCCATGCAACAACAAACAATAATAGACCAAGTAGCGTTACAATTATGATGGTCTTAAAGTCAAACTTTGATGTTCCCGCAATTAAATCGGAAATTTCTTTTATTAACCAAGATATGACAAGAGCACCAATACTTTGTAAAATTGATGCAATCGAGGTCATTAACAAATTTAATTTATTATTTTTAAATAAAACCTTTATGTAAGGACGACGAAGCTTTCTTAATTCCTTTTTATCCATTTACTTTCTCCTCCATATTTAATATCTAAAGATTTGCGAGTATTTCCTTTTGTAAGATATTTTCTATCGTGTTTCAATAAATCATCACTATATAATTTAATAATATCTTCTTTTTCTTTCTCAGCTTCAATATATTAATTAGTCTCTTAAAAAATAGATACCACTTTTAGCATATATTGACTATTTTCTTGTCAGCAAACAAACAGTTTCAACATGGGTGCAGTTAATATAAGTGCTGACAAACCATCATTTTTCATAGGTTGCAACTGCTTATATGCTGAGATGTTTTTATTTTAATTCAATATAATCTTTTATTTCGTCTTTAATATCATTAAAAGCGTCTTCAATAGTCTCATAAAAAGAATTTCTACTATTTCTTTCTGGAACATAACTTCCATATAATTTGCAATACTTTCTTTCATCTTCATCAGCAATATCAATTACATATCGATTAGAAGAATATGAACCAGCAGAATTTTTACATATTGATATTATTCTTTTCTTGTCTTCTGAATAAAATGTTCTTTCTCCCTTTAATTCGTTTATTTCATTATTAAAAAGAAATTCAATTATTTCTTCGTTACTTTTATTAGGAAGATCAAATACCACATGATGTCTTCGGGAAATATTAAAATTACAAAGTTTCAAAAATTCTTCTCTTGAACCTTCAATATAATCCGTATTTCTAACCATATAATATGATTTTGCCAATACTAAGAACAAAAATTTTTTAAATTTATATATTGAAATTTCGTCATATTTTTTTATTACTTTATTATCTTTAAATAAATATCCTGATTCTAAAGTAAATTTATGTTTTACCTTTTGTCCTTTTAAAAAAGTTTTATATTTAACATTAATTAAATATGTTATAGGTACAAGAAAAAGGCAAAAGGCTGGAAGAATAAAAATATATAAGATTTCATAGATAGAAAATACAATTGCAAACGGAATAGTTAACAAAGAAACAATTAAACATGCTATAAATATTTGTAGCATTATTATTGCGCTATAAAAAGCTAAAGTCCTTGTGTCATTATATCCATAGAATTCTATCTTCATATTACTAGTTTACCTTTCTTTAATTTTATCATTTTCATATATTTTCCTTAATCCACTTAATTATACTTTCGAACAAATAATTCGAAAGCATATATGGATTATTATTCTATTATTGTATGTCTTTTAGGAGATTAATCAATGAATTAATTGAATGTTATATTTTTTTTAACTATGACTAATAAAAAATTTGGTATTGCATTAATCGATATGTTTATTAACACAATATGTTTGTCTTAATAGAAACAAGGTTTTATTGCTGACAAATGCCTAAAATATGTTTCCTAAGACATCTCGTTTTTTGGTTTCAACCCTAAACTGAAACTACTTAAATGCTGACAAACTTTGAATATCGATTGAGCCACTATAGACTACAATTATCCAAAATAAGCTAAAATGCTTTAAAATATGCTATTTTTACACTATTTTAGCTATTTTGAACTATTTCTTTGTCAGCAAACAAACAGTTTCAACATGTGAAGTTTGTGGAAACATGTCTATCGGTTGAATATATTCCACATTATAATATTTCTTAAGATGATTAATGTTTTTTGCTAGTGTAGCAACATTACAAGAAACATAAATGATTTTTTTAATACTTGATTCTTGTAAATAATTGATTAAACTCAATTCTAATCCTTTTCTAGGAGGATCCACTACTAAAACATCAGGTACAAAGCCTTCTTTTTTGAAATCATGTAGATGAGGTAAGATATTACCTTTATAAAATCTCGCATTATCGATACCATTCAATTTCGCAAAATTAATAGCATTCTTAATGCCTTCTCCATTTACATCAATTCCTCTAACTTCTTTTGCGTATGGTGCTAAATACAAACCAATTGAACCAATTCCACAGTAACAATCTAGCACATTTTCTTCACCTGTTAGACCACAAGCTTCTTTAATTTTATCATAAAGTGTAATTGTTTGAACGGTATTGAGTTGGAAGAATGCTTGAGGTGATATTTTAAAATTTAGAGCCCCTAATTTGCCTTCTATTTGTTTTTCACCAGCAACATTAACAACTTCAGCACCAAATATTTCTGGTGATTCTATGTCATTATTTATTGAATAATTTGCTGAAGTTACATTTAATTTCTTTAAAACTTTTATTAATTTTTGATTTTCTTTAGTCATAATGAAACTAACTTGAACATCCTTTGAATTTGGGAAAGCACGAATAACAACATAGCGTAAAATTCCACTTTTACTTCTTGGATTATATATTTCAACATTAGCCTTATCAAGTTCTTTCATCACTTCTTCTCTTACTTCATTGATTCTATCATTCTCAATTGGGCATGAATCAATGTAGACAAGCTTATTTGAATTAGCTGCATACATACCAAATACGACATGTTCTCCATCATGTCTAACTGGTAGGCTTGATTTGTTTCTGTATCCCCAAGGTTCTTTCATACCAATGGTATCAAAGATTTTGATTTTACTTAAATCGCCTTGATAATATCTAGTCATTGCTTCTACTACGATATTTCTCTTTTCAATTAATTGACCCTTATATGATAAATGTTGTAATTGACAACCTCCACAAGAACCAAAATATGGGCACTTAGCTTCTACCCTTTCTTTTGAGATTGCTTTAAATTTAGTGATTTTACCATATACATATTTATCAGTGGCATCAGTTATTTTAACTTCCACAATTTCACCAGGGATAGCATTTTCCACAAATACTACCTGTCTTTTATAAAAGCCAATTCCTTCACCATTGATTCCCATTCTTTTAATACTTAAAAGAATTAAATCATCTACATGTAATTGATTTTTCAAATTATTTTCTTTCATATTCTCTCCTACAAAGCAAAAAGTTATAAATAAATTATAACTTTTTACCACTTTATTTTTATTTTTTTATCCTAATACTTCTTTTAAGAAAGCTTCCATTCTTGATTCAATGTATTCAACATACAAATCTAAATTAGCATCTATACTTAAATCTTTAAATTCCTTTAATTTTGTTTTGTTTTGGAAATTACATTCCATTCTAATATCAAAATTAATAATACCAATTGTATCTTTAGATAATTCAATTGTGCCAACTGAGTCTTTTAAAGTAGCACGATGATATCTACCATCTAACACAATACCAATTTGACTCATTACTTTTTCAGTGTCATCAATTTCAATTGTGATGATATATTTGTCACTTTCTTCAATTAAGCTTACCTTCTTAAGTTTCGCAAATTCCTTATCAGTTTTAAAGCTTGATTTAAGTAATGTGTCAACATATTCATCACTACCTTTAAATTTAAATGCAAGTTGATATGTGTATTCTGTATCAGCATTAAGTTTATCTATTACTAATTCGCCTGTGCTGATTTCTTTATATTCTTTATATCCTTCACCATTTTCAATCTTTAAATAAGCCTTATCATAATCTTCTGTGACTTTTGACATATCGATATCGAATTTTACTTCAGATGCATTATAATCATCTACTTCAATTATTGCTTCTGGAACTTTCATTACAATGAAAAGGCCAGTTAAAATATAACGATAAGAACCTTCAATTGATGCCATTGCATATTGAATATTACCATCTTGATCTCTAACAACTGCAGTTACAGAACCACCACCATCAGCTTGGAAAGCATCAGTGATGCCATAATATTTACATAATGCGTTAGATTCTTGGGCCCACATTCCCTTAGTAGGTGATGAATTTGAACCACTACAAGTAATTAAATATACTTTTCCTTCATTATCACAACCAAAGATTGATCTTGGATATGGTCTTGAATTATATGAATTAGCAACATTATTATCTTTTCCATTACTCCTTTGAATTGTGTGATATCCACTAGCTTCTTCAATTCCTGCAAAGCCTTCATCATATTCATATTGACACTTTACATACATTCCTTTTTTAAGGATTTCTTTTAATTCTGCATTAGTTGTTTCAATCGCAAATTGACCTGCTCTTAAATAACAACTTTGTGAATAGATTTTATTAATTGTGCCTTTTCCAAAGAAACAGTTATTATCACTATATGAGAATGTTTTAGAATTTGATGCAAAAGCTAAATCAGCATTTTCAACAACATAAAAACCATTATTTGATTCTTTAGTTACAGTACTATATTGTTTATCACCAGTTGCAACTGGACTAAGTACTGTAGTTTGATTTTCACCAAGTGTATCTAAATTTAAATCATCAATTAAATATTTACCAAGATAATTACGATCTTTATCATAAAGATGCATATAGAAACCAGCAACTGATCTATTACCATATACTAATTGATTATCACTCTTATCATTTTTAAAACCTACAACATTATTTGGACTTCCATATGGATTAATTACAAACCAATTATCACCATTAGATGTTAGTGGATAATATGTTTGTGGATAATATTGTGCAGAACCATCAACACCTCTTTGTGTACCATATTTAGGATAATATTGGTCAGCATTAACACCGGCAAGAACAATCCAACCTGGATTATTCTTTTCATAATCTTCAGCAATCTTTTTTAATTCAGTTCTCGCAAAGCCATAATTTGTGCCATCGGAAATAGCCCAAGTAGCAATTTTAATATTTTCATTCTTCTTAAAATCAGCTACAAAGACATGATTTAATTGATCACCATTTACAGTTTTACCAGTATTTTCAATCCAAGTAGTTGACTCAGATACTTTAACTACATCTTCTTTTACAGTTGTGTAATAATATTTTCCATCATCAGTCTTAGTAGTAACTTCTTTCGCATTTGTGCTTAAATGCATAAATGAAAATAAACATAATAATACAATAATAAATGATATAAATCTTTTTATGATTTTCATATATATCTCCTCTTTATATATTCTATAATTAATTATACTACAAAATAAGTTTTTAAACAAGATTATAAAAAAAGTTGACATATATGATTTGAAAATCTCATATCATAATTATGTCAACTTAAGTCTTTATTTTACTAATACTTTCTTTAAATGTGCAAATCTTGGAAGGCCATTTACCTTAGGTTGGTTTGCTTCTCCTTGAATAAGTGGTAAAGCATAATCTACAAAGCCTTTTAATACGCCATTTCCTTCTTTATTAATCCATTCATCTGGAACTTTCTTTTCAGCATTAGCAGCTAGTGCAACATCTAATAAAATGTATTCAATTTCATAATTTTCCTTAGTTCTCTTGAAACATACCATCTTATCAGTTTCGCCTCTAACAGCAGCCTTTACAGCCTCAATACCAGCATTGAAAGCTTCTTCAATATCAGTCTTAGATGCAATGTGTGCGCCACATCTTTGCATTAAGCTAAATTCAATAGGACGTACCTTAATACCTAATTTTTCTTTTAATACATTAGCAAGAACAGATGCAAGTCCACCAAGTTGTGTATGGCCAAATGAATCTTTAGCACCACTAGCATATAATTCAGAAATGTAATTGCCATCTTTGTCATGGATACCTTCACTTACGCATACCATAACTTGACCATTCTTTTCATCTGCTTTTTTCTTGACGTCAGCAACAAATTTATCCATATCAAAATCACGTTCTGGTAAATAAATTAAATCTGGTCCACAGCCAATTTCATTTGCAAGAGCACTTGCTGCAGTTAACCAACCAGCATTACGTCCCATAATTTCAATAACAGTGATTAAACCAGTATTATAAACTGTCATATCTTTGTATACTTCAGCAACTGTAGTTGCAACATATTTTGCAGCTGAACCATATCCTGGGCAGTGATCTGTTGTAGCTAAGTCATTATCGATTGTTTTTGGAACACCAATAACATTACATTCATATTCAACTTTTTGTAAGTATTTAGAAATCTTATTACAAGTATCCATTGAATCATTTCCACCATTATAGAAGAAATAACGAATGTTGTATTTCTTAAATACTTCAAGAAGTCTCTTATAATCTGTATCATCTACATCTGCATCTTTTAATTTATATCTAACTGAACCTAATTCAGATGAAGGAGTATTCTTTAAGAATTCTAATTCTTTTACATCTTCTTGATTAATATCAAAGAATCTTTCATCTAAGATACCCTTAATTCCGTGTTCAGCTCCATATACTTTTGTAATGTTTTCTTGTTTTAATGCTTCAATAAATACACCAGCAGCTGAAGCATTGATAACTGATGTTGGTCCACCTGATTGACCAAATATACATGCACCTTTTAAATTTTTCATATTATTCTCCTTTTTTTAAATACTAATATATTATACTATAATTTTCATATTTTTTCAATATTATTTATGCTTCTTCCTTCTTAGTTTTATTTTTAATAATAAATGGCAAATGGAATAAGGTCATTAAAGTAATTCCAAGAATTAATAAAGTTATAAAATAGACATACCATCCATGATTCAAATTAAGAATTGGAAGATTATCCATTGGTGGTCTAACTACATAAAAGAAATTAGTACCATATTGAGATAATGCGCTATTAACATAAATCATCATAAAAGCTAAGAAAGATAAAATAGAAATATTAGTAATATAAGCTTTCAAATCTAATTTCGCATTCTTAGACATAATTAAATAAATAGAAAACCATATCAATCCAGCATGATATACAAAACATTGATAAGGACCAATTTCATTAAACTCTACTCCATTTGTAGGGATGATTAAAGCCATAAAACTTCCAATTGTGCCAATGGCAGCTAAGAAATTAATGAGAGTTTGTTTTAACTTAGAATCGGGCGCCAAGAAAATATAAAAGACTACAAAGATCATCAATGAACACAAATGAAATGGCAAACTTCTTGGATCTAAACTCATTCCCCCAGCTACATTTTCTTGCATATCACTCATCATTTTACTTACTTCACTAAGAATACAAATAATTGACATAATAAGTGATGCCGTCTTCAAACTAAATTTTAATTTCTTTGCAAGTATTAACATACTAACAATAAAAATCAAACATATTCCCAACCATATAAAATGTTTTAAAGTAAACATATTCTCCTCCTATTTTACATAATAAATCATATTCACTTCGTGACAATCAGGCTCATCAACAACATCTGTTTCAATAAAGCCTATTTTTTCATATACATGTTTTGCTACATCATTTCCAAAAATATATGTTGTTGTAAACTCTTTTGCGGCAAAATTTTCTTCCATATAATTGATAAAATCAAATAATGCTTGTGTGCCTTTTCCTTGATTTTGATATTTTATATCAATAGCATATTCCCATAAGAAATATTTATTTTTCTCAAATTCATATACTAACACAAAACCAATTAATTCATCATTATCATAAATATCAAAGGCTTTTACAGTATCAGGATTATCTTTAATTATCTTTATGATATCCTCTTTAGTCGATAGCATTTCACTTTGAGTTGAAGTAAGATTAATTTTCATTTCTTTTGACTTTATAAAAATCATATTTCACCTCTTCACAAGGCATTATTATAACATAATTTTATATAATTTACGATACAAAAATAAAAAATCAATACAGATATTCAATCTATATTGATATTTTAATTAATTAAAACTATGATTACTTTTTAGAATATCGATATTCAAGCCCAAAACAATGTTCATTTGTAGATTTATCTAAATAATCATAGCCATTATCAGATACAATCACAAATCCACATTTTTCATGGGTTTTTAAAGATGCTATATTCTTTTTACTAACACAGTCGCACAAAGTAAATGATCCTTTTTTCTTATATTCTTCAATAACTTGTAATAATAATTTTGAAGCATAACCCTTTTTTCTTTGATTAGGAATTGTTTCTAAAGCTTCAAGATAATATATATCTTGTTCTGCTTTACAGATTCTTAAGGCGCTAAGCCATTTTCCATTTTCTTCTAAGACCCAATATGTAGCTTCATTTTTTTGAAGGAAATCATTTTTAATAAAATTTAAAAATCCCTCTTCTACTTTTTTTAAAGCTACTTCTTTATCTTTTTCATCTGGATAAAAATAATCTGTATTTTCAAAATTACTTTCAGAATATATATCCATAAGTTTTCTTTGGTCTATCTTTTCATAATTTGTGATAGAAATTAACATATATATCACCTTTTAAACTATATTTTTTCATTATTATTAAATATGAACTTGGCACTTTTAATACCAAGTTCATATTCTTATCTTAACACAAAAGCAGGATCTACTTTCGCATTTGTGTAAATGATATAATTACTTGCATTTGATGCTACTAATTGCATACCATCTTCTGTTTCTAAGATAACAGTAATTGTAAGCTTATAATTAGTGTACATCAATTGATCTGCTTCTAATACACTACCTGTTTTTACAGAAACTGAAATATTAGGTACAACAATATATGCACCATTATCATTTAGATTATCGCTTTCTATAATCATACCTTCTATCATTTCTGAACTTGTTAAAGCAGTATCACCAATTTTAATTGTGTTAATGTAATTTGTCAAATCATCAACAGCAATATATGAGTCATTTATTTTTTGACTTAAAGTAAATGTTACCAACATTTTATCATATTCGCCAATTAATGATCTAACTGATGTAGTATCTAAAACACCTAATAATTCAAATTCAGCTGCTGTTTGATCAACTGGATTTAACGCATTAATACCAAGTGTAGTAAAGTCACCGACTTTATTTCCAAGTGGGTTCAAGTCAAAGATTGCGACTTCAGGTTCTTCTTCTGAATAATAGCTAATTGGAGGAGTCTCATCCATATTAAGTGAGTTCTTACTATAACTTGTTGCTCCTTCCATGAACGCTAAATTAGATGAGCCTGATATTGTAACACCATTATCAGGATAATTTGCATTTCTTCCTGGGAATTGTGCACCAATTGCGTTAGATGCATATGTGAATTTCACAACTGCTATTATTTCAAAATTATTTCCACTTGCAAAATAAGCTTTTAAGTCACCACTTACAAATTCAGCATATGATAATGTTGTATTAATATTAGTGTAATTAATACTATCACCACTTGCAGTTCCGTCTAATACATAATCAACTGTATATTTACCACTTAAATCAGGGTTACCAATTATTATCTTATTATTAGTTAATCCATCATTTCTATTCAAATATACTAAGAAGCTTTGATATACAGGTGTTGATTCAATCAAACGAGCCATATAATCTCTAATTACATTATCCAAGTCATTTCTTAGACCAAATTCTGCCTTCATAGATATTGTTAATTCATTGTTTGTTGAAGATATTATTTGATTATCGTTCTTAGACTTAGATTTAATATCAAAATTATCATGATAGAAGATCTTACCCATGACTAAGTGAACCATGCTTTCGCTTTCGCCACTATTTTTCATTTTAGCTGGATAATCTCCACCAGTAAATTTAGATATTGATGTAATTAAATAATAATGGAATGGATTTTCTTCTTCAGGAACATCTGTGAAGACTGATAAGTAATAAGCTTCACTTATTTCTTCTTCACCAGATATCTTTATAGCATATTTGGTAATGCTATTATCTGATAATTCTTCATCACTTGCAAAGCGGTAGTAAGTATCACCAACTTTTGCACTTGCATCCTCTTCTGTGCATACTACATATTTCTTTACAGCATCAACACTATTATCAAGTGATAGATTCATTAAATCATTTAACTTGATTGAAGTAAAGGCATCGCCTGTTAAAGTAAATTCTCCATTATTATATACTGGAAGTTTGAACTTAGATAAATCTAAGGTAACTCCATCTAGCATTAACGCATTTTTAAATGTTGAATAATAAACTTTTCCAGGATTATTTGGATCTACTAATGCTAACAAAGTATCATCTGGTAAGTCTTTTAATTGATCAGATGTGTTTGCTTTATTGAATTGCAAATATTTATCATAAGATCGATAAATCTTTTCACCAGAATTAATTGCTTCTTGCCAATCACTTATACTTCTTGAATATGTATATTTGAAATATAAAGTAATTGGAGTACCAATATTTTCAATTAATGCTTCACCATATGTATCACTATATTTAGAAGCTAAATATGTTGTACCACTTTGTGCTGATATTTCAAATTCAAATGACAATACCTTCTTAATAAATACAGGTAAATATAAATGATATACTACCTCACTTGGATATGCAGGATTATTAAATCTTAGATCAATAAGTGAGAATTGTAATTTACCACTATCGAATGCGTTAAATGAAATATAGAATCCACTACTATTTCTCTTTAAACTTGCTCCATTTAATGATTCAGTAAATGAACCATTATTATATACCATGTTATAAATAACAATGTTATATAAGTTTTCATCATCAGCAGAATAATCATAATTTGCGTTTGTGATCATTCGCAAATATGCATTGATGTACTTATTGATGCTATTTGGATCTTCAAGCACTAAAATAGGGAAATTAGGACCTAAATAAGGATTTTCATCATCATTTACTATTTCATCCTTAAACATTGTAATGTGAGAATATAATTCTTCTGCTACCATTTTATTAGTATCTGCAGAACCAACATATTTTAAAGTAGAAATATAATCATACAAGCCTGAAGCTTTATTTGTAGGTGTAGCACTTAAAATATCAGTAAGTGATAGGTTTGCGATGCTTGATGCAAAGCCATCACCTGTTACTGTTTTATTAGCTAAAGAGAATACAGGATTTACGTTTATATATGGTGCTTTAGCCTCCACATTTGTAAATGTTTCTCCACTAGCTTTCACATTTGAAAATTCTTCATTTGATTGAACTGAACTATAATCTGCAAACACAATAGTACCATTTGTGAATTTATTATCGTCAACGTAAGTACCAAAATTGTTGTTAGTACTGTTATAATATCCTACTATTTTACCTAAATAATCTCTTTCACTTAAATTAACAGCAACAGCAACTAACTTAATTGGATTTGAATTCATATTATTACCAATGATTTCACCAATCTTTTTATTGCTTGCCAAATCATCAGTTCCACCAGCATTTAGATGGATGATGTTATTATCTTCAAACAAGATATTATATCCACTAATTCTAGTCTTATTAGTAGTACTTGTGACTGCATCAAAGTTATAAATATCATCTTTATAATTGCCACCTACAAGTAGGCCAATAAATCCACCTGTACCATTAATGTTTTGATCAGATGTTGCATAATTTGTTTTAATAATAGAATTACTTAAATAAATATTATTGAATTCACATATGTAATAAACTGATGGCCTATCGCCTTTAACGTCTGTTCTCAATAATCCGATTATTCCACCAGCAGCGCAATATACTTGTGAATTGCCTTGATATTTAGATTCAATGTTATAACCTTGTACGCTTACTCTATCGAAAGAGACAAAGAAAAGGTCACGATTATTCACGAATCCAATTATTCCACCAGCAATCTTAGTAGCACTAATAGTAGCATTATTATCACTTATAACGTCAACATCATTCATTCTAATAAAATGTTTTTGTGTTGAGAAACCAATAATTCCACCAGCTACATTTGCACTAACATTAATATTATTCAAACTACATCCGGTCATATGTAATATCAAATCGTGACAAGATCCAATAAAGCCACCGGCATAATTCCAATAATTTGGATTAGCATCTGAGTTATTTAATACTTTAACGTTTCCATAAGAATCATATTTACTAACGCAAATGTTATCGATGTCAATCTCTCTTGTTTTAACATCACATGTAGAGCCATGAACTTTTTCTTGTTTATTACCGTTTCCTCTAGAAGCCCAAATAGAGCCAACTAAACCACCAGCACCTGTAGTAGCATTAGCGCTATATTTATTTCCTGTTTCATTAGGAACTAAACCTTTTTGAATTACTTCTTTTAATAATATTTCAGTTTGTGAAGTACTATCGCCAATAATTGTAACATTTGTGTAGCCAATCTTACCAATTAGGCCACCAGATGCAAGGCCACCGATAACATTAATATAGCCCTTATGAACTGCTGTACTATCATATTTGATAGTAGATATTAAATCATTATTTTGACATATATATCCTATTAGTCCACCAGCATCTTTTGCACCTTCCACATTAAGTCCATCAAATGTAACATTCTTAATGTAGAATTTTGTTTTCACAAATCCAATTAAACCACCAACTGATAAATTAGAATTGTAGTTGACAGTTTCTACATTTGCATTCTTAATTTTGCTGTCGCCTTCTTCTATAAATTTATCATTTGTATGCGGTGTAAATGGATAAGTACTTTTAGCACCACTAACTGTATAAACATCATATTTAATATTTCCAGATAAAATGATATTGTTGACAGAATTTGTTTCTGACATTGAATCCATTTCAAGAACATTAAATAATCCAAATCCAGCAGAATCAGGTTTACCACTATTAGTATATGCATGATTTGCACTTACATTAAAATGTCCATATTCATTAAAGAACATATTAAGTGTAATTGTGTAAGCATAATCAGCTCCACTTGATATAGCAGTAACAGATCTTGTTTTTAATCTTAATTTAGTACTATTTGTATAAATATTTCCAATTCCTTTATATCCTGCTGGAATATCACAATTTCCAGTAACAGTTAGAACAGAAACACCTGAAGATACACATCTTGCATAATATGAACCATTATTTGCTTGAGTGTATGCTCTTACTATATAAGGAATCTTTGCTAAATTTGATGCATAATTATCATATGTTGCAGTGCTTGTATAATCAGATTTTGAATCAAATCCACTTTCACCTACATAATCATATGTTGCACCACCTCTTACAGCACAATCTGCACGATAACCTTGATATAATAAAGATAATCCATCATATCCACCACTAGCACTAGATGCAGATGCTGCACCTGAATTGACAATAGAAGCTAAAACGTACCATGCTTGTCCATTAGGAATTGTAATTTTATATGGACTAGAAGTTGTAGTAACATTTAATTTAGCTTCATTTAAACACAAATCAGAAATAGAATAATTCTTTAATCCATTCTTAAGTGTTGTTGCATCTTCAGTTGTATGTACTACAGTAGTCTCATGGAAGGCATATCCATATAAAACTCTACCAATGATAGGATTTACATATAAACTACCTTCTGCTGCTACTGGTGCATATGTGTCCGCAGTTAAACCAACATCTGTAGAATCCATATTTCTAAATATTACACCACCATTAACAACAGCTCCAATGTATCCACCAATTGGGATTAAACATTCATACTTACTACTTGAACTAGTAATATCGAAATTAATATTACTAAATTCTACATGAACATTATCAATGAATGTATCTCCACCTAATACTTGTCCAATTAAAGCACCATATGTTGGAATACCACCACTATAATTGAATAATGCTGTACCTGTTGGTGCTTCAAATTCAACATTTTCTTCAGTATCAACCACTAGTGTTAAATTCTTAATTACACAACCTGTAGAATTCTTAATCAAAGGATTTGGTGAAGTATTAGTAATTGTAGGATTACCACTACCAATAATAATTCCTTTGAATGGATATTCAGAATTTGTACCAAGTGATGGATAAGTATTTGGAAGAGTAATATCTTTTGTTACTACATAATATGCTTCAGATAAATACTTTCTTACAGCTGTTGTAGCAAAAGTACTTGTTGAATCAGTTGAAGTAAATTGATCACTTCCAAATTGATATGTTTTGCTTGTATAATTTGTTGACAAATAATTATAACTTGTTAAATTACTTGGCAAGCTCATTTCAACTTCTGTATAAGCAGTTTGTCCCATAATAATACCAGAAATAATACCCAATTTTTCATCAGCGTTAATAATGAAAGGATCTCCATATTTACCATTTCCGGTAATGGCACTTGAATATGATTGGTTAACTAAGATTTCATGATCTGATTCATCAACGTTATAATCTTCGTGTACATATTTCAAATATCCAGACGCAAATGAATATGTTTCTGTTTCTTGTTGATATGCAATAGGACTTACAAAATAATCTGAACCAGAATATGTTTTTTGCATATCTGCATATTCAACTGAGCTTGTTATTTCCTTACCATATGCAACATTATGAACTGCACTTGTTGAATTTTGCCAATCATCGTCTAATGTAAAATTGTATGTTGCACTAGATTCACCAAAATATTTTAAACTTTCTAAGAAAAGTGCATGTGAGAAAATAGATTTTGTAGTACCATATGCACTATCCATATTTCCAATTGATGTAGCTGATGAACGCCCATCTAATTTAACATGTGAGAATGTTAAATAAATAGCACGAGCACTTGCATCACCAACATGACCAATTAAGCTTGATGCAGCATAATAAGATGTGAAATCTGCATATGCTGTTGTAGATTGATACAAACCATCAATAGAAAGGCTTGTATTCTTACCAATTTTATTTACTAATAGTGGAGCAATACTACTTGTAGAAGTAAAATGATTGCTTGCACTTGTATTGATATAAACACCATCAAGGTTTACATTATTAAGTTTTAGTTTTGTATTGACTGTATCATTATTACCTAATGTTTTTTGAACAATGAATCCGCATGAACTAGATCCTATTCTTAATACATTTCCTTGAAGTGTTGAATCTTTAATTGTAATATCACCAGTAACACTTAAAAACATTGCGCTATGCATCATATAATGCTGAGTAGTATTACTTGTAAGTGTTCTAGTATCTAATGAACTTGTTGATTTTTTTACTCTTGTTTGCATTAAGATATTATCAAGCTTGATTGTACAATTATCAAATACTAGTGTTTGATTACTTAAATTAACTGGATAATATGAAATACCAGTCATATCTAAATCACCAGTAAATGATGTTGGGCCATTAAACCAAGCATTGATTGTTGAATGAGCATATTGTTTTATTGAATAAATATAGAAAGCATATTTATCTTCATCAATATTTTCAAGTGCATGTTTAACATCATAATAATATCTTGTTTCGCCATTTATTTCTTTTCCAGATTGAGATCCATAAGTAGTTTTACTAATATATGTATCACCAGCTTGAGCAATAATTTTATTTGTTGTACTAATAGAAATAATACTATTTCCATTTGAAGTAACACCTGTAGTATTATATCTACTGCTACATACTACTTCATCAAATGTTAAAAAGTTTGGATTATTTGTAAATGATAATGCTGAAATATCATAATTATCATTATTTAATTCAACATATAAAGCTTGATGGATACTCTTATTATTACTTACTGTTTCATAAACACAAGCTTTATTTAGTAATACACCAAAGGTGTCACTACTACCAGTAGCAAGTGTATAATCAAGTTTAGTTAGTGAAACGCTATCTAATTGAATATAACCAGATGCCCTTTGTAGCAATCCACCATAATTTGCTGCAGTATTAGTAGATTTATTTATAGCTACAATTGTAGCATCAACTGTGATATTTGATAAATATGCATCCATTGATGCCCATTTATAACCAAATACAGCACCTAAGTCACCACTATTGATAACACCATTAATATCAAGTGTGATATCAAAATCATTAACAGTGATGACACGTTTATCCTTAGTATAAGTATCACCTTCAACACATGCAATAATACCACCAAATAGTGTAGCTCTTGATGCATCTTGACCATCATATGTTAAATCACTTGATGATGATGTAATGCTAATATTTTGTGTTCTACTATCTACACCATTCACAAAGCCAATAATGCCACCATAATAACCTGGGTTAGTACCTCCGCCTGCAGTTGAAGTATCCACAATATTTAAGATAGCATTACATGTATCGATTGTTACAGCTTGATCTACACCATTAGTATTAACGTAAGCAATAATACCACCGATATATATTCTATTATCGCCAGTATAAATTAGATTAACATCGATATCAGTATCGACATTTTCAATATTAGTTGCACCTTTCACATGAGCAGCTAAAGGAGAGAATTTCATTCCTCCGACAGAAACATATAGATTAGCTGTTCCATCAACTGTTAAATTCTTTATTGTTGCATTTTCTACTGATGCAAACAAGCCATTATTTGTATGTCTTGAAACATAACCTGTCTTTGTAGATGTGCTTAATGCACTTCCGTTTTCATCAAGACCAAATTGTTCACCAATTGCAAGTGTAATGGTCTTATTTCCACCATCAAATGTTCCTGAATATGTAAGACTTCCATCATCTCTTAATAGTCCAGTAAGACCAGTATTAGATAAATCAATATTATTTGTTAAAGTGATATCTTTAGCCAAAAGTGTTGAAACTCTATTTGTGCTTTCAAACAAAACATTTGATTCAGTTGCTGTATTCTCATAATTACAGTTTATATTCAAATAAGTCAACGCAAAATCAGTGATATTGCCAATGCTTAATTTTTCACTCTTGACTGTGATTGTATGGTTTGTATTATCGATTTCGAATAAATCAGATTCTTTTAAAGTTGTACCATCTACTCTTAATACACTTCCCCAACTATAAATATCATGATTGATTCTAGTTGCAGAAATTGTTTTATTGACTGCAATACCACGCTTTAATGTCCAATTACCCTTTGTACCTTCACCATCACCTAATGCATATACAATTACAGCGCTTCTCTCTCTTAAGATATAAGCACTTTCCCAATCGTAGAATTTGCAAGCACTTAAATCTGTTATACCTTGAATTCTAAGCACTCCTGTGTATTTTTTTTCACCATTATTTCCGAATTGGCCAAATTTATCAATCAATCCAGCTCTATATTTACCAGATCCCTTGACTGTAATTGTACCACTTACATCTACAAATACACCTTTAACGCTAATGTATCCAATCAATCCACCATGTAATAAATCTGGTGTTTCAATTTCTGAGTTACTAATATTAACATAAGCATTAGTATCGATAATTCCAATCAAACCAGCTGTATGTGTACCTGTACTTGATGTAGTAAGGTTTGTATGTGTGTTTGTGATATTTAAAGTTCTCTTGTTACCATTACATCCGTATCTACCGATTATACCACCACGATATTGACCGTTAGTAAGTAATACTTGAATAGTCTCATTAGCCTTATTACCATTAAATGTAAATGATGACCTATTGTAAAGAGTTCCAAATATACCACCAGTATAATTAGTTGCTTTAATTTCAATATCATTTTGAATTGCAAATGTATTTAATAAATTAAATGTTTTACTTGAAGTATTTTCATAATAACCAACAATACCACCAGCATTAGTCTTTCCATTAATATTCTCTTTTATGATGTAATCTGTTACACCATCAAATGCGAAAGTAGGATTGACAGCACTGCCAACAATTCCACCAGCATTTCCTGCTGATGAAGTAATTGTACTTATTCTAGAATTGTTGTTTGATTTAAATGTAAGGCTAGATGAATCACCCATATAGCCAACTAATCCACCAACGCTATCTGTACCTGTAAGTGTTAGATTATCATTTGTACCTACAGTTGCAACTGATAAGCTAGCATTTGCGTTTAATGTACCGCAGATAAGACCAACATTACCACTACCATCTATATTTAAATCAGCTTGATTGTTAAAGGTAATATCTACAGAAGCATTTGCTGCAATATCTTTGATTACACAATCAAAGCTATCATCTTCTTCATCTTCGCCAGTATATGATACTAGTGTAACATTCCATGAAGCAGCATTTGTACCGGCAATTACATGATTTGCAAACAATGAACCTTCAGTTAATACACCAGTTTGTGTGTATGTTGGTTCAGCTCTCATAATCTTAATTTGACCACTACCACCAATTGTCATATCAGTTGAAACATAATCAAACAATGGACATCCGTATAGCGCAAAGATCTCAATTCCAGAATTTGGTGTAATGATTGTACCTGCAAATGGTCTATCACTTGTACCAATACTTACAAATCCATCCTTAGAAATGGTAGAACCTGAATTGATTGCAATGTCTAGAATATCACTTGGATTTCTATTTCCAGCTGCATACGCAATTGAATATGCTGTCAAATCATCAGCTGAGGTAATATTATATCTTCTTATTGGTTCTGTTTCTGCTTTTACTTTAGGCATGAAGCATACGAAAAGTAGGGATATAATAATTCCTAAAATTAATAAATATTTAGTTGTGTTAATTTGATTTTTATATTTAATCATATTAATCACCCTATTATCTGAAACTTTGAATAACAACCTCCGATGACATTTGTTCCCAAGTTTCACTTGTTATATTTATTTTATAAAATTGAACTTCATAACGTCTTGTTATATCTGAATCAACATTAAAAGATATTGTACAAATATTATTTGCGTTATCTTCTACGTAATCAGCATTTTCAAGTGCCAATAATTCATTTAACGAAATATAGCTAATATTTAATTTACTATTATCCCAAGAAAGTGTAAAAGTTCCACTACCAAAACCACTAATTACATAATTGTAACCGTCGTAGTCACTTGGATTTAATACACCATCTTCTATAAAACTACCTACCCATTGATCACTTGCACTATCAATTCTAATATCAGCTTTAAAAACTGCTTTTAAACTTGGAAGTGAGTTTTCATTTGGAATAGCACTTACTAAAATATATAAATTAGGTTTTTCAGTAACAAAGTTTTTAGAAACTGTCAATGTATAAACATTACTACTAATTTCTCCACCAGTAAGAGATGCAGATAATGAATCATTAAGTTTTGCACCAGCAATGCTAATTGCATCATTATTTACTGATGCACTATATCCACTTGAAGCTGATGATGTTAAAGCTATAAATTTATCATTAACTAATTCCACAAACTCAATTTTGAATGTATATGCTATATCATCAGAACTTACTAATGTTTGTCGACCTTGAGGATAGTTACAAACAGTAATAATTGCTGATGGATTAGGACTAGTTTCTGTCACTTCATTAACATAAATAGTTCTCACATTATTTTCAACATCGCCTGATTTTAACACATTTGATGAAAATTTTTCACTGCTATCATATGGTGCTATTGTTCTTTGTGTGTGCAAACTATGAGTATAAGCTCCATATATTAATATTACAGCGCCTGATAAAAGTAATAATAATCCCACAAATATTATGATATGTATCGCTTTAATCTTCTTCATACTAATCTCCTTCTGGATGATCAGCAGATATAAAATCTTTTGCAGCAATACAAATAATATCTGTTTCTCTATCGTTTAATTCTTTATTGTTTGTTTTTACTCTTAAAATGAAATAGTGGGTAAAAGCAGCACCATCATCTAAATCAATTGTATCTGTTGTTTGCCAGTATAGTGGAACTGCATATTTATTAACATTTTCATATTCACCGTATGTTTGTTCATAATAATCATCATCAGTTTTACCTAAAATACTATTTCCATCTTTGTTTAAATAGGTACCTCTTAAAGCGCTGCCTTGAATATAATATGTGATTACTTCTTCATTTTCACCATGGGTAGTATAAACAACACTACCATCTATTGAATCAGGCCCTTCATCACTTGCTCGATACAATTCAAAAGTGAATTGATTATTAGTAGTAAATGCTAATTGTAATTTGTAATGTTTTACAAATTCTCCAGAAACACTAAATACATAGTCTTTATATGTAGTTTTATTTTCTACATCGATTCCATCAAAATATAAATATCTAATATCTTCACCATTACCAGCACCAATATATAGAGATGTTGATGTTGTAATAGGGGCGTACACATTTAAATTTCTTTTTGCAAACCAAGAATATACAGGAATAGTTACAAGTATAAATACAGACATTATAATTGATAACGATATTCCAACAATTCTTATGACAGTTTTTGTTTTTGCATTCATACAACTATCCCCTTTCTTTAAAATTTTATTCTAGTCTTAAAAGTAAATAATGAATATTATCGCCGATTAATTGATCGCCATCATTATAGCCGTCACCTAAGTCATCTAAGTTAGTACTATCAATATTTGACGCAAAGAAATAATTCTTATGACTTTGAATATATTGAGCAAGCTCATATGGATATTTTTTTACTTCACTTTGGCTACTTAAGCCTTCCACAATATCCAAATATAATAATGGCCATTCCCAATAGATGGTAATTTTATATAAGCCATCATATTTACCACCAATCTCTTTTGTTTTTCCACTTGTGTTGTAAACATATGTGCCATCAATCAAATTATAATAATTTGTAGGCTTACCATTACTTACATCTCTATCTTCAAAAAACAAGATGTGGCCCTTTATTAATTCTAATGCTTTAATGAAATTAGGACTATTATCGATAAAAGCATATGCTTCATAATTATCATCGTATCCCATTTTATATCCACTTAAACTAAAGTTAAGGGATACTTCAATATCTTCTTCTACCAACTTGTCCATATAAATTGTGAATGAACCATATGAACCAGGAATTAAATAATACTTATTTTCATATTGGAACTCATTGTCAAGTTCTAATGCAAGTGATTGACCGGTAATTAAGTTATCACCATTATTAAAAACAGCTCCTTGATTAGCAATGATTTCTTTAAAACTTCCCATTCCTTCATATGCTTCTTTATTATTTGCATCAAGGGCATTATATTTATTGCTTGAATCAATATAAATATTATAATCATCGGTCTTAACAGCAATACTCATTCCATCTGCGCTAACATTATCATTATATGCAAACCACGCAAATGCTTGTGAAGCATACGAAAAAGTTAGTATCAACAATACTATGCATACAAGACATATTGATAAAGATGTTATTATCTTTAACTTACTTGTTTTCATAATGCTCCTTTCTGCAAAATAGCTATTCGCAAAATAAAAAGTTGCAAATATCCATATATTTGCAACTGGCTGTCTTTTAAGACCCTATAGCTTTGCGTCGCAAGATTTCTCTTGTTTTGCTCTTCTATTTAGTACTACTTTATTATAGCACTTTTAGGCCTCTTAGTCAATATTACAGTTATAATTTTTTTTGATAAGGTTTCCTTTTTTTAAAGTTATCTTAAAAATTTATTTAATGAAAAGCATTTTACCAATTAATTATTTCCTAAAACTATCTTATCAAATTTTACTTTTTCGTCTTTTATTTTTTTCATCAAATCAGAATAATCCATATTTGTTTTATTTCTTAAAAGTTCTGTTATTTCATATATAGGATTTAATAATGGACTAAGTTCTAAATTGGAAAGAATTCCTTTTAAACCATGTGCAGCTTGAAAAGCATCTTCTAAATTATTACCTGCAATTGCAGCTTCTAATTTTTCAAAGCCATCATTTTTAGGGACCATATTAACAAGTCTTAAATATAAGGCTTCACTATTTGCACATCTTTTTATGCCCATTTCTGTGTTTGCACCCCATGCTTTTAAGTTCTCAATTATTGTCATTCTTTCCTCCTAATAAATTATAAAATTCTTCTTTCTTAAGTGGCTTGCTAAAATAATAGCCTTGGATAACTTGGTATCCATATTCTCTTAATTGGTTTAATTGATCAAGTGTTTCAACACCTTCAGCAACTAAAACAACATCTAAGTATTTAGCGATTTCAGCCACAATTTCAATCATCTTAAGTGTCTTATTATTAGCCATTCCTCTTACAAACAACATATCAAGCTTTAATACATCAAAAGGAATTGTAGTTAACACATTAAGTGAAGAATAGCCAGCACCAAAGTCATCAATCTCAATTTTAAAGCCAAGGGCTCTTAGTTTTTCGATTGTGTTAATCAATTGGTTCATATTATTATTACATGCAGATTCAGTAATTTCTAGATAAATATATTTACTATCTACATCATATTTTTTTACTAAATCAGCAAATATTGACACAATGCTGTCATCAAGTAAATCGATTCTACTTACATTTAAACTAACAGGAACTATCTTAATTCCTTCCCTTTTCCAAGTTGCTAAATCCTTAATAGCTTCTTCCCAAACATACTTATCTAATTCCCTAATTAAGCCTCTTTCTTCAAGAAGTCCAATAAAGATACCAGGGGAAATCATTCCATATTTACTATGATTCCATCTAACTAAAGCTTCAGATGAAGAGATATAATATTTATCTTTTTCAACATTATATTTAGGTTGATAATAAATAGAAAATTCTCTATTCTTTAAAGAAGTAGGGAAATCATATACTAGTTGTTCATGAAGTAAACTATCCTTTTGATCAGAATCATTATATACTAAATAATGAGTTTGACTAGTATTACTGATATGATCACAAACAAGCTTAGCTCTATTGATACGAATATCAGTTTCAATATCCTTATCCTTTATTTCATAAATACCTAATTTAAAATTAACACCTGTTATTCCATATTTTTCTTCCAACAAAGCATAGAATTCTTTTATCAAATTAGCATAATTTTCAATATGTTTATGATACATTATGAAATAATCTTCTTCTAATCTACCAACTATTCCATCAAATTTTTTTACATACCTTTTTAATTCGTCAGCGATGTATTTAATTATTTCATCAGATTTTTCTTTTCCATAAATTTCATTTATGATCTGGAAGTTTTCAATATCCAACACATTTAAATCCATATCAATATTTGGATTATATTCATCTAATTTCTTCACATATTCTTTGAAGAAGTTTTTATTATAAACCTGAGTTAATTCATCACGCTCAGCTTGACTGATAATTAATTTATTTTCAAATAGTTCTATTGCTTTATTAACTCTTGCTTTAATAATCTCAGGCATATCATATGGTTTCTTAATGAAATCTGTTGCACCAAGCTCTAAGCTTGATAGTTCCATATCTGCCTCCGATGTAATAACAATGATAGGAATACTCTTAATATTATATTCTTTAATCTTATTTAAAAATTCAATACCATCCATAGTTGGCATATTTAAATCAAGCATGATTAAAGAAATCGGTCTAATCGATGTTGTTAGTTCATGAATTGCTTCTAGTCCATTAGTTGCAGTGATGATATCATATTGAGAACCTAATATTTCTTTCAATATTTCTTGGTTGATGATTTCATCTTCTACAACAAGTATAGTTCTTTTTATTTGATTAATAATATTGCTCATAGCCTTCTCCCCTAAATATTATTTATCTCTTATTTTCTTTCAAGTAGTGCGACACACTCAACCCCAGTAGTATACGCAAACATATCTACAAGTGTAGCTTTCTTTATTTCATAATCTTCTTTTAATAAATCTATATCTCTCGCAAAGCTTGATGGATTGCAAGAAACATACACAATTCTTTTAATCTTTGATTGTTTTAGTGCTTCTATTACTTTCGCATCTAAACCTTTTCTTGGTGGATCAATTACCACGCAATCAATATTTACTCTTTCTAATAAATCAAAGATTTTATCTTCTACCTTTCCTAATATAAATTCAACATTTTCAACATTATTTAATTTCTTATTCTCATTTGCGTTATCAATTGCGGGAGCAACCACTTCTATTCCATATACGTATTTTGCGATTTTAGAAAGTGATAAGGTGATTGTACCTACGCCACAATATGCATCAACAACATTTTCAGCATTTCCCACATATTCTAATACTTTTTTATATAAAACTTCAGCTTGGCATCTATTGATTTGGAAAAATGAATAGTGAGATATTTTATATTTAAGTCCTAATAATTCATCTATTATTTCATCTTTACCATATAAAGGATAAGACTTATCACCTAATATAACATTATTCTTATTAGTGTTTGAATTGATTATAATCGAAACTACATTTGGATATTTATTGATTATTTTATTTTTTATTTCTTCTTCACATTTTAATTTATTATCATTAATGACAAGGACAATCATGATTTGATTATATTTGTTTTCTCTTATCATGATATGTCTTAATATGCCCTCATGACTATTTTCATTATATCCAGAAATCTTAAATTCATTAAAGATGTTTTTAATGAATATAATAATTTCATCTACTTGTTTACTTTGTAGTAAACAAGTTTTAAAAGGAATAATATTATGTGTTCTTCTTTCAAAATAACCACATACTAACTTATTATCAACTGATGTAACTGGTATTTGTACCTTATTACGATAAGGAAAGACTTCATCCATTCCAAGTATTTCTTTAATTTCAAAATCTACCTTACCAATGCGTTTTAAAGTATTATTAGTTGTTTTTAATTTGTATTCTAAGGTTTTTTGATAAGCTGCATGAAGTAGTTGACAGCCACCACATTTTTCATAGGTTGCACATGGAGGTATTATTCTATCCTTTGATGCTTGTATTACCTTTGTAGTATGGGCTCTATAAAAATTTTTGTTTTCAAAATCTATTTCTGCTAATACCACTTCATCTTTAAGTGCACGTTCTACAAAAACAGTTTTGTTGTTATATGTGGCTATTCCCATTCCTTCATAATTTATATCTGTTATTTTTAATTCGATTGATTTATTCATAATTATACCTATAATAATTATATAATAATTTTTGTGATTATTCAATAAAAAAAGGCCTAAGTTTTACTTAGACCTCTAATTTTTATACTACTTTAATTCTGCAAAGAATTTGATAGTTCTAACCATTTGGCTAGTATATGAGTTTTCATTATCATACCATGCAACTACTTGTACTTGATATTCATTTTCAGAAATTTGAGTAACCATAGTTTGAGTAGCATCAAATAATGAACCATAAGTCATACCGATAACGTCTGAAGATACAAGTGGTTCTTCAGTGTATCCAAATGAATCAGATGCAGCAGCCTTCATAGCAGCATTGATACCTTCAACTGTGATATCTTTTCCTTCAACAACAGCTACTAAAATAGTAGTTGAACCAGTGCATACTGGAACACGTTGTGCAGAACCGATTAGTTTACCTTTTAATTCAGGAATAACAAGACCGATAGCTTTTGCAGCACCAGTTGAGTTAGGAACGATATTGCAAGCTCCAGCACGTGCTCTTCTTAAATCACCTTTTCTATGTGGTCCATCAAGGATCATTTGGTCACCAGTGTAAGCATGAACAGTAGTCATGATACCACTCTTAATTTTAGCATATTTGTTTAATGTATTAGCCATAGGAGCTAAGCAATTAGTAGTACAAGAAGCAGCAGAAATAATGTTGTCTTCTTTAGTTAATGTGTTTTCATTTACGCTATATACGATTGTAGGTAAATCATTTCCAGCAGGTGCTGAAATAACAACCTTCTTAGCACCAGCATTGATGTGTGCCAT
>JAEEHM010000024.1 GCA_016280895.1 Bacillota bacterium | reverse complement strand
TTGGACTAATAATACTATCAAGACCTAAACTATTCACAATATTACCATAATTTGCGTTATTAACTTTTGTGATAACTTTTTCTACTTGCATATTATTCGCAAATGTAGAAATAATGATATTAGATTCATCCATACCAGTTAGAGTAACTAAAGCATCAGTATTAGTAATACCTTCTTCTAATAATAATTTTTGATCACTACCATCGCCATTAATAATAGATACCTTTGGTAATTGTTCACTCAAATCAATACATTCTTTTTCATCTTTTTCAATAATCTTTACAGATACACCAATTGATGATAATTCATTTGCTAAATAATAAGATATTTTACCACCACCAATTATCATACAATTCTTTACCTGTGCTTTATAAATACCCAAATTCTTAAAAAGCTTAGTAAGTGTTTGTGTACTTGCTGTAATATAAACATTATCTTCAGCTTGAATCTTAAAATCACCACGTGGGATAATAACAGAATCATTTCTCTTAACTGCACAAATTAAGAAATTCATATGATAGCTAGATCTAATATGAAGTAGTGTTTTATTAGCAAGTGGAGAATTATTAGTAACCTTCAATTCTACTAAATCACAAGAACCATTCGCAAATGTTTCAACTTTAATAGCACTAGGGAATCTTAAAATTCTTGATATTTCATTAGCAGCATCAAGTTCAGGATTAACACTCATTGAAATGCCCAACTCACTTGCCATAATTGACATTTGTTTGTTATATTCTGGATTTCTAACACGCGCAATAGTTTGTTTAGCACCAATCTTTTTTGATATTAAAGAACATAAGATATTAATTTCATCATTACTAGTAACAGCAATAACAACATCAGCCTTATCAACTTCAGCGCTTTGTTGAACATCAAAGCTAGCACCATTACCAACAATTCCTTTAACATCAAGTTGGTTAATAGTATCTTCAACAAGATTACTTTTTGTATCAATAACAGTTATATTATGTTCTTCTTTAGATAAATTATCAGCAATCATTCTACCTAATTTACCCATTCCTATAATTACGATATCCATATAAATACCTCATTTAATAAAAAATACTTAAATATTATACAATATATTTCAATATTTTTCAAGTTGTTAATCATATAGAGAAAAAAAGTCACAATTTTGTGACTTTTATCTTATTTTTCTTGCTTCGATATAATATCTCTTTTCATTAGCATGACCTATTGAAAAAGATTTTCTTGGCATTATTTTATATTTTTTCACATAATCAAAGAAATCAGCTTTATCCAAAATTGGAAGAATTATACCAATTGCATTTTTATCCTTGCATATTTCTTTTAGATTATCAATACCATGAATATAATCAACATATACATCTTTATGCTTTTCAATATAATTGTCAATAAAATCTTGGATTTCCTTAACTGCAACAATCGCATTATGATTTACATATAAATCTTCTTCTTTATCACCAATGATAATTTTAGTTTTTAAGTCACCCTTAATTTCTTTTTTCAAAGCAGCAACAAAATCTGAATCTGCATTATATATTACTCGATGAATAGCATCAAATTGCATAGCATCATCATAGATGTTTTCAATTTCTACCATAGCATATCTTGCCATATTGTTTTCGGCTTTTTCTTTTGATAATTTTGTTTTTAAATTTTCATAATGCATCTTAGCACTAGCTAAGCTATGATTACCATCACCCACTAAAGCAAGTAAATTATCATCAATTAGATTATCAAACTTCTCTTCGATTTCTTTTATTGTTGCTTCATCATTAATTAAATATGCTTTGATATTACCACCATTCATATTTAAATCAAAATCATATAATCTTTTAAAACTGTATTTTCTTTTAGCTAATTCTTCAAGAAGAGTTTTCTTCTTATCATCAATTAAAAGCACGATATGAGAAAGTTCTAATTTCGCATTTTCTCTTATCTTTACTCTTATTGGTAGTCTTTCCTTTACAGTCTTTTCACTAGCTCTAATTAAAGTATCGAACTTATTATAATCATATGCTTCTAAATCAATAACTGCAACAAGGCCTAATCTAATTCCTGTTGATGTTTCTCTTTCTACGAATACATAAGATTTCTTATATTCAGAAAAGAAATTATTTTTCAATAATTTATCCATATTATTATTGATATCTTTTATTTTCTTTTCAACATCAATTTTATTTAAATAGACTTCAGGAAAGATTAAATCTAAAGCTGATGGTTCATTATCTACATATTCACTTAAATCTTTCCAATATTTTTCTTCACTTGTATATTGATCACAAGCAACAACAGCCCATTTACTAATATCAGCATTTAAATTAGGAATTAAAATATTACAAGGTCTAATTACTTTCATGATTTTTAAGTACTCTAACTCTTAAAACTCCATCAGCTTTTTCTAGTTTTTCTTTTATTTCTTCACTAATTTCATCATCTAAATCAAAGATAGTATACGCAATATCATCAAGTGAGTTATTATACATTCTCGCAATATTGATTTTATTATCACTAAAGAAAGATGTAAATACATTAATCATACCATGCTTATTTAAATGATTAATTGTAACTCTTTGTTTAGAAGTGCAAAGACCAGCATCAACTGAAGGATAATTAACCGAATTAGAAATATTACCATTTTCTAAATAATCCATCACTTCTCTTACTGCCATAATAGCACAGTTGTTTTCAGATTCTAATGTAGAACCACCAAGGTGAGGAATTACAATTGTGTTTTCCATCTTTACTGACTTAGGATTAGGGAAGTCAGTAATATATTTACTAACCTTACCACTTCTTAAAGCTTCTGCCATATCATCATCAACTACTAATGCATCACGCGCAAAATTGATAACGACAACTCCATCTTTCATTTTGCTAATAGCTTCTTTATCAATAATATTAAATGTATCATCTTTTAATGGAGTATGAATAGTAATAATATCACTTACTTTAAAAACATCATCAAGTGTAGTTGCACGATTGATACGCTTAGACAAACTCCAAGCATGGCTAATTGAAATATATGGATCATATCCAAATACATTCATGCCTAAATCAAGTGCAGAATTAGCAACACGTCCACCAATTTCACCAAGTCCAATTACACCTAAGTTACGTCCCTTAATTTCATAACCAGCATATGTTGCTTTTTGCCTTTCAACTTTTTCCACAATATCAGGATCATCTGCAATAGATTTAACCCAATTGATAGAACCAATAATATCACGCTCAGCTAGAATTAATGCTAGAACTGTCATTTCTTTTACACCATTAGCATTAGCTCCCGGTGTATTAAATACTACAATACCATCTTTCGCATACCTCTTAAAAGGAATAGTGTTAACACCAACACCAGCACGTCCGATACAACAAACACTTTTTGGCATATCCTTATCTAAAATATTAGTAGATCTCATCAATACAGCATCAGCTTCTTCTAAATCTGATGTT
>JAEEHM010000023.1 GCA_016280895.1 Bacillota bacterium | reverse complement strand
TAATGATACCTTTAATGGGCTGATTGGAAGTCCCTTGCCTACCTTACCAGTTTGGCCGTTCATAACAACAGTGTATTGTTTCTTATTATAATCAAACACAAAATTATATAAAGGTAAGAAACGATAAATATATGCTTCATTTGAATAGATAGAATTTTGACTATAACTAACTACTCGATCATAATCATATTGTCTTAGAATGTTAGCCTTAATAATTTCTTCGATCTTCTTTACTGCTAAGTCGTGACAATTATCAAGATTATTATCATAATGTTTCGCAATATGACCTCTCATAAAATCAGCATTATATTCATAGCTCTTATCAAAATCATAAGGAAGCAAACTAGTAATTTGTTTGTCATTTACATTATCAGCACTTTCAATAACATAATTTCGATGAATCATATCTTTAGTACCAGAAATGTTGAAACGCTCAGTCTTTCTTACAGTTTCTTTTCCTCTTTGAACAGTTACTGTTCTTTCAAGTGTTCCTCTATAAGATGTAGAAGTATCCATATCAAAATTAAATGTAGGAACATAAACACCAATCATCTTATTCTTTGGAAGCTTCTTCTTAAAATTCCTAGGTACAAAGAATTTCTTTCTTATACCTTCTTGGAATTTTATTAAAGCATCTTCTTCATTAAATGCGAAAGGTACAACAGCATCAGGTTTTAATCCTGGTAATTGGTTTACATCTGATACATAGCTACTTTCACAATATGGACATCTTGTAGTAAATGCAAGTCCAAAAAGATCAATATCAGCACCACATGTCTGACATTTTACCTTCTTTTCTTGTCTTGCCCATGCAAGAGTGTCTTGATTTGGAATTCCTCTATGATATTGTTTCTTCTCAATTCTTTTAATCATTGTGAATGAAAAAGAACTTCCACATTTCTCACAATCTAGATTTTGTGTTTTTGGATTAAATATTAAGTCACCACCACAATTTTTACACTTCTCATTAGTAGCAGATAATCTTATATTTTCTTCCATAATTTAATCCTTATTGTAATTTTGTTCCACATTCAGGACAGAACTTAGCACCATCAGCTACCTTAGCACCACATTCAGGGCAGAATTTAGCTGTTGGCATCTTTGTTCCACATTCAGGACAGAACTTAGCACCTTTAGCAACTTTAGCACCGCACTTAGGACATACTGCTTCGCCACCTTGTGCTTTATCTTGAGCAGGAGTAACTCTTGGAGTATCAACTGCTTGATTTAAACCACCAGCGAATGCTTGACCGATACCAACACCAGCACCTAAGCCAACGCCCATACCAGCAAAGTTATTACCATTAGGATTTTTAGCAGCTTCAGTCATAGCTTGACCAGCTTGATATTGCATATATGTACCCATCTTATCAGACATAACACCAAGTTTTGTTCTTTCGTCTAATGCTTTTTCCACTTCTTCTGGTAAAGAAATATTTTCAATTACCATTGAACATAATTTTAGACCAAAGTTTTCAAAATCTTCTTTACTTACATCAAGAATAGTTTGACTAAATTCTTTATAATTTGCAGCTAAATCTAAAGCACTAATCTTACTTTCAGCAACAGCATCTGCGAATGCTTGTAAAACAGTAGGTTTTAAATGATTAGCAACATCATTAACTGTATAAAGTTCATTTGTTCCAAACATTTCTTCCATGAATCTCTTAGCGTTTTCTACTTTAAAGCTGTAAACACCAAATGCTCTAATTCTAACATTACCAAAATCAGCATCTCTCATCATAATAGGATTTTGAGTACCCCATTTTAAACCTGTCATTTGTTTAGTATTAACATAATAAACTTCTGCAGTAATTGTGTTTTCACCACCAGTAGGAAGTGCTAAAATTCTTGTTAAGAATGGAATGTTTTCAGTTGATAACTTATAAGTACCAGGTGCGAATACATCACAGATTTGGCCCTTATGCACAAATAGTGCAACTTGAGATGGTCTTACAACAAGTGTAGAACTATTCATAATTGCGTAACGATCATTAACAGGGAACTTATATACGATAGTATCTTTACTACTGTCTTCCCATTCAATTACCTTAAGTAGTTGTTTTTTTCCAAATAAAAATCCCATAATTCCTCCTCCTTATTTTTTATAAACAACACGACCTTCACTAATTGTCATATAAACATTAAAGTCTTTATCAACAACTGCAAAGTCTGCATCTTTTCCTTCTTTAATTGAACCCTTCTTATCGAATATACCTAAATTCTTTGCAGGATTCTTTGTCGCAAAATCGATTGTGTCAGTAAAGCTTGTATTTAATACCTTTCTCATATTCTTAAGCGCATCATTCATACAAAGAATAGAACCAGCAAGTGTACCATTTTCAAGTCTTGCAGCACCATCCTTCACAAATACAGGTTGACCACCTAAAGAATATTCACCATCAGGCATATGCTTTGCACGCATTGCATCAGTGATTAACACAATCTTTTCTTTACCTTTACACTTATATAATAATTTAATTGCGTTAGGACTAACATGAATTAAATCACAAATAAGTTCACAATAGATATCATCAGATAGTAAGCAAGCACCAACTGTACCAGCTTCTCTATGGTGAAGTGGCTTCATCGCATTATAAGTATGTGTAGCACAGCTAACACCTTCCTTAATAGCTTCTAATACTTGATCACAAGTAGCATCTGTATGACCAATAGAACCAACAACACCAGTATCTCTTAAATAATTAGCAAGTGCTTTACCATCTTCTTCATACGCAAATGTAATTTCTTTAATATTATTACCACTTAATTCTTGATAATGTTTAAAGATTTCAACGCTTGGTTTTCTAATTGATTCTTCTGGTTGTGCACCCTTATGTTTAACACTAATGAATGGACCTTCTAAATGAAGACCAATTGCTTTGGCACCAACATATTCTGGATTTTCAATGAAATTCTTTGCATTGATCATTGCTTTTTCAATGTGATCTTCAGGTTCTGTCATTGTTGTCATCAAGAAACTTGTAACACCTTCAGATGCAATTGTTTTTGAAATAGTTCTTGCAGCATCAAGTGTAGCATCCATATTATCAGCAGTAGCTGAACCATGAATATGTTCATCAATAAAACCAGGTACTACAATTAGATTATCATCTAATTTTAAAAATCCTTCTTTATCTTTACAGTCACAAATCTTAGCGATTTTTCCATCTTCAATTTTAATTGTTTTTTTAACAATTCCTAATCCCTCTACATAAACATTGACTTGTTCAAATCCTTTTATCATATATGCTCCTATCTAAAATTATAATTACCAATATCTTCAATTTTAACTTCAGTAGTTTCGCCACTCAAACTATCACGAACTTCAACTAGTCCTTCTTTAGCTTTTCTTCCAACAATGATTAAATATTTAGCACCAATCAAATCAGCATCATTAAATTTAACACCAGCAGACTCTGATCTATCATCGATTAATACTTCTAAGCCTTTTTCTTCTAACTTATCATGAATATGAGTCGCAATATCAAAGCCTTCACTACCCTTCTTATCAAAAGGAATAATATGAATCTTAAATGGTGTTACTTCATCTGGCCAAATAACTTTTAAATCTTTATTGTTTTGTTCTAAAACTGCCATTAAAACTCTACTAACACCAATTCCATAGCAACCCATAATAACAGGCTTTTTAGTATTATCAACATCTACAAAATTAAGACCCATTGGTTCAGAATACTTAGTACCTAATTTAAAGATATGACCAACTTCAATTCCTTTAGCGTGACAGATATGACCTTTGCCATCAGGAGATACTGCTCCATCTGGATAATCTGCATGTTCAACATTAGACGCAAAATCACTTTCATCAGAGTAACAAATAGTATCTTCACCAATATCACAAAGAACCATAAATTCTTCACTATTGTTTCCACCTATTTGACCACTTTCAGCGCTAACAACACGATATTTTAAATTTAATCTATCAAAGATATTACAATAAGCACCTCTTACCTTTAAATACCATTCATCTAAATCTTCTTGGCTTGTTGAGAAAGTATATAAATCCTTCATGATAAATTCTCTTCCTCGCATAAGACCAAATCTTGGACGATATTCATCTCTAAATTTAGATTGAATTTGGTATAGTGCTAATGGCAATTTTTTATAAGAATTAACACTATCTCTTACAACATCAGTGATTACTTCTTCATGAGTAGGTCCCAAGCAGAAATCACGATCATGACGATCCTTAAGCCTCATTAATTCAGGACCATATTTTTCCCATCTACCACTTTCTTGCCATAAGTCTTTAGATTGAAGTGCAGGCATTAATAATTCGCTGCATCCAATCTTATCTAACTCTTCTCTAATAATCTTTTCTATTTTCTTAATTACCTTATATGCTAAGGGTAAATATGTATAAACTCCAGCAGCATGTTGCTTAATATAACCACCTTTTAATAAAATTTTGTGGCTTGCAATCTCTGCATCCTTTGGCATTTCCCTTAGTGTAGGTGCAAATAACAAACTTTGTTTCATAGTAAACTCCTATATTAATCTTAAAATATCATTTATAATTGTGAATCCCATCAGGATAAACAATAAAATCATTGTTACATTAATTGAAATATCTTGAACCTTTTGACTAACAGGTTTCTTTCTAATAGCTTCGATTGCTAAAAACAACAATCTACCACCATCAAGTGCAGGAATTGGAAGTAAGTTCATAAAACCAACGTTAACACTTAAGAAGCCCATCCAATATAGTAAATATCCAAATCCATTTTTAGCAGCATCAGATGTAAGTGAGAAGATACCAACAACACCACTTAAATCTTTCAATCCAACTTCACTTGATGCTATTAACATCCAAAGTGTAGTAAGTAATTGTTTAACACAAGAATACATATTCACAAATGCTCCACCTAAACAAGACCAAACATTTCTTGTAGTAGTTGGCGAAATACCAATTTGCATTGCAACATAACTTACATTTTGTGTTCTTTCAAACAATTTCTTAGAATAAGGAACAACAGTAAATGTTAATTCTTCCGCTTCTCTTGAAACAGTCACTTCAACCTTAGTATTTGGATTTACAACGCTCGCAAATTCTTTATATACATCTTTCCAAGAATTGATATCATTTCCATTTATTTTAGTGATAATATCGCCTTCTCTAAGTCCAGCCTTATAAGCCTTAGATTTAGTAGCTAAAGGTGCAATCTTAACATCACTTGATGTGATATCTTGATACATACTAATTGAATAAATGAAAACAGTTGGAACCAAATTAACTTCTTTTTCAGTATTTGTTTCATCATCTAAGTATTTAACAGTAATTACATCATTATAATTACCATTAGCATATTGATCCATGAATGAAGAAATATCTTTCCATTCCTTAGTTTCAACTAATAATTCACTTGCTCCATTTGCGTTTAGTGATAATATCTTATCACCCTTATCTAAACCAGCATTATATGCCGCAGTACCTTCACTAACTTCAGATAGAACTGTAGTTTTAGTATTAGATACTCCCATAATAAATGCTGATAGGATAAATACAACAATAGCAAGCACAAAATTCATCATCGGTCCACCAAACATTACCATTGCTCTTTGACCAATCTTCTTTGAATTTAATTGTCTGTTATATGGAGCTATTTGGATAGAATCAATATATTTATCTTTTTTATTTAAATCAACATTTTCAACATGTTTTAACTTACAATAAATATATTCAGCTTTTGGATCAACTTTAAATTCGGTAAAATTCTTAACTCCATCTACTTCTTCATAAGTTTTAATATAAAGATTACCACTATTAGCTTCATCATATAAATCATATGAATCTAAATTATAAAGTGGTATATCTTTAAATAAAGGATTATCAGCTTCGAAACAAATCTTTTGAACGATTTCATTTTCAATTACTAATCTTACTTTTTCTACTCCCTTTAGTGGGTCTGCTTCTTTTTCTTCACCAGCAATAGCTACATAACCACCGACTGGAAAAACATTGATAGCATAAGTTGTTTCACCCTTCTTTTTTCCAAACAATCTAGGTCCCATACCAAAAGCATATTCTCTACATAATACACCACATTTATGTGCAAAATAGAAATGACCACCTTCATGAATCAATACTATTGAACCAAGCACAAATATGAATGCAAGAATTGCGATGATAATTGAACCAAATGTCATCAAAATCATACAATATCCTTTCTAAGATATTAAATATTATTTTAATAATTCTTGATAATTATTTAATATCTCTTCTTTTATTTTCTTATCAAGTGATAATACATCACTTAATTCATAATCAAATTTATTATCTTTTTTATATTTATTACAAGTATTAGCTATTATCTTTTCAATATCTAAAAACTTAATTTTCTTTTCAATAAACAATTTAACAGCAGCTTCATTACTACTATTATAAACAGTTGGCATTAAACCACCCATTTTACCAACAGCATATGCAAGCGCAAGCATTGGATATCTATCAAAATCCATATTCTTAAAGCTAATATTAGATGCTGTTAGATCAAGAGCTTTATCTAATTTAAAATCACAACGATTAGGGAATGTGATTGCATATTGAATTGGAAGACGCATATCCGGTTTAGCCATTTGCGCTAAGATGCTTCCATCTTTAAATTGGATTAATGAATGCACAATACTTTCAAAGTGTAATATTGTATCAATATGATCATAATCAAAACCAAATAGATAGTGTGCTTCCATTACTTCTAGTCCCTTATTGACCATAGTTGCACAATCAACAGTAATCTTTTTACCCATATTCCAATTAGGATGTTTTAAAGCATCATCAATAGTAACACTTTCAAGTTCATCTCTCTTTAAATTTCTAAAAGCACCACCAGATGCAGTGATAATTAATTTATCAACATCTTTATTTTCATATCCATGCAAACATTGCATAATCGCACTATGTTCACTATCAATTGGAATTAATTTAACATCATAATCTTTCTTTAATTTTTCAATTAATTCGCCACCAACAACAAGTGTTTCCTTATTTGCGAGTAGAATTGTACGTCCCATTTTGATAGCATCAATGGTAGATTGTAATCCCACCATTCCAACAACTGCATTTAAAACGTAACAATCGTTATTATCAAGTTTATTATCAAAACATGATACTTCACTCAAACCATTATCACCATAGCAAGTGATAATATTTGGATATATCTTTTTAATTTCATCTGCAAGTTCTAAACTACCTGCACATACAAGTCTCGGTTTAAATTCATCTATTATCTTTTTAGCACTTTCAATATTAGAACCAAATGATATAGCTTCAATTTTAATATTATCTAATGTTCTTAAAACTTCAATTGCTTGTTGACCAATTGAACCAGTTGCACCAAGAATAAAGAAATGTTTTAGATTTGTCATACAATTATTCTCCAAGCAAAACATAATAATAAAATAATATAAAGCACAAATGTAAATGAACCAGATAAAATGAAACTATCAAATCTATCCATTACCCCACCATGTCCTGGCATAATATTACCAAAGTCTTTAATATCATATGTTCTTTTAAACTTAGATGCTACTAAATCACCAAGTTGTGATACACAAGATATGATTACTGATAGCACAAAGATTCCTAATACTAATAAAATAATCTTCCAAATAGCATATGATGCATAATTATGTCCAATCATAAAACATAAGCAGTAAACTAATGTTCCCATAACAGCACCAATTAATGCACCAAATACTGCTCCTTCGACACTCTTCTTTGGAGAAATATGAGGACATAATTTATGACGTCCAAATTTAGATCCAATTACATACGCAAATATATCTGTAAAACACACAATAGAATATACGTACGCAAATAATTTCCATCCTCTTTCATGGTTCACAAATAAATATTCAATCGAAAACGCAAAGCCTAATAATATACCACCATATAAAAGTGATGTTATACATGCAATAGCATCTATTGCACTTCCTTCTTTTTTAAAGATTGGGAATAATAAAAATATCAAATTAAATAATAAATACATCCCCAAAAACAATAAAGCATAAACTCCAAATCCCCCAAATATCATACCACTAGATGTCATAGCCATAGTACTAATACTATCAGGATTTATCATTAAACTAATTGATTCAAAATGAATGCTCATAGTAATATGAATAATGCTTATCAATATACAAGAAAAAACAGGCACAATAAATCTCATTATTTTTAAGTTTTGTGATTTCTTATAGAACATATTCATCAATTCAAATGTTCCCACATATCCACAGAACAAAGTAAATACTAAGAAATATATGAAACCAAAATATGATTCATGGGTATTCATTCCTCCAAAATAAACAGCAGGAAAGAATATTAATCCAAACACAATTGCACTTATTACTCTTTTTTTCATAAATGCCTCCTTTTATTTATTTAGTCCACCGAACCTTCTATTTCTTTTATTGTAAGCTTCGATTGCTTTATCAAATTCTTT
>JAEEHM010000022.1 GCA_016280895.1 Bacillota bacterium | reverse complement strand
TTAATCATGACTTAGCAGAATTTGAAAAATATGCTGATGTAAATTCATTTGTGGATATGTATCTTATTGATGAAATTATCAAAAGTACTGATGTTGGTTGGCAATCATTCTATTTTGTGAAAGAAAAGGAAGGAAAGGTATATTTAACTGCTCCTTGGGATTTAGAATTTAGCTGTGGTTTAAATAGAGGTAATCAAACATATAGTGGTATGTATGTATCAGAATGGTTTGATAAGAATTTAGATACAAAGACTGCAAGTGAATTGTTTATAAATTTGATGGAAATAGATGAATTTAAAACACTTGCTGCTAATAGATTAAAAGAAGTAAAGGATAAATTAATTCAATCTATTAATAATACCTTAGATGATGCTTTATTATATGAAGATTCATATAATCGAAATTATGATAAGTTTCAAATATTAGGTACTAAATTAAATGTTGAAGGTGCGGAAATATATAAACTTAAATCATGGAAAGAGCATGTAGAATATTTAAGATCTTGGCTAATTAATAGAATTAATTGGTTAAATGATAATTTAGATAAATATTGATAACAATTATGTTTTATTTAATTATAATTTGGTATAATCAATAATATACGGGGTGGATAATATGAAAGCTATTGTAATTTATTTTAGTCGTGCCGACGAAAATTATTTTGGTGGATCACTTAAATATATCGATAAGGGAAACACTGAAATTGTAGCTGAAAAGATTAAGGAAATAACTAATGCTGATTTATTTAAAGTTGAAAGAAAAAAAGATTATGCGAAAGAATACATGAAATGTATTGAAGAAGCTAAAATTGAACAACAAAATAATGAAAGACCAGAATTAAAATCATATTTAGATGATATCAATAATTATGATGTAATCTTTATTGGTTCACCAATTTATTGGGGAACAATGCCACAAGCTATGTTTACTGTCTTAGATAGATTAGATTTTAATGGTAAAATTATTATGCCATTTACTACTCATGAAGGTAGTGGATTAGCAAATGTTGTTAGGGATATCAAAAAATGCGCTAAAGGGGCTATAGTGAAAGAAGGACTTGCGATTCTTGGATCAAGTGCTAATGATTCAAAATCAAAATTACAAACATGGATAGATAATAATTTATAAAAAGGGAAGGTAATATGAAAAAGATAATTGTAATTTTATTTTTATTATTAATATTTTTAAGTGCTTGTCAAAAAGATAATAGAACAGATAATGAGAATAATAATAAAAAAGATGATGTTATAGAAAATAAAGATAACGAAGAAAATGTAGATAATGAAAATAAATTAGATAATAATGTTTTAATTGCATATTTTTCAGCAACTAATAATACAGAAAATATTGCAACAAAAATTCAAAACAAATTAAAATGTGATATCTTTGAAATAGAACCTCAAATGGCATATACATCTGCAGATTTAAATTATAATAGTGATTGTAGAGCTAATCGTGAACAAAATGATGATAATGCAAGACCAGAAATTAAAAATAAAATAGAAGATATAAGTAAATATGACACTATTATTTTAGGCTATCCTATTTGGTGGGGACAAGCTCCTAAAATTATGTATACATTTGTGGAGACATATGATCTAGAAAATATCACTATTATTCCTTTCTGTACATCTGGTAGTTCTCCAATTGGAACAAGTGCTACTAATTTAAAAACAAGTGCACCAAGTGCAAATTGGAAAGATGGTAAAAGATTTTCTGCATCTGCAAGTCAAGATGAAATCAATACTTGGTTAGATAATTATTTTAAAGAGGAAGTAAATATGAAATTATTAATTGATGGTAGTGAAGTAAAAGTAAAATGGGAAGATAATGAATCAGTTAAAGCACTAAAAAATATTCTACCACTTGAGATCAATATGGAAGAATATGGCGGTTTCGAACAAACTGGTAAAATTGGAAGGTCAATAACTAGAAATGATTCTAATATAAATGTTGTTCCTGGAGATATTGTCTTATATAATGGCAATCAAATTTCCATTTTTTACAACAATTCTTCTTGGTCTTATACTAAACTTGGTCATATTGATTTAAGCAATGAAGAATTAAATAATCTTTTAAATAAAGATTCAGTAACAATTAGATTTGAATAACAAATAAAATAACTAGTAACAAATACTTCGTATTAAATATGAATATTTATTATTAGTTATTTTTTACTTGAAAAAGTAAGAAAAGTAAGATATAATATGAAATGTAAGAAAGGATGAAAATATGAAAGATATAACAGAAGGTAGATTTATTGTTAGTGTTAAGGTAGGACCAAAGGGCCAAATCACTGTACCAGTTGAAGCAAGAAAGATGTTTGATATTAAAGAAGGTGATACCCTAATGGTAATGGGTGATAAAGAAAGAGGTATTGCGTTAATAAAGGATGAAATGTTTTATAAATTGATGGGAGGCATGTTTAATAATGGAAACAGCAATCAAAATCAATAATCTTACAAAGGTTTATAAAGACATTACTGCTGTAGATAATTTGAATTTAGAAATATATGATGGTGAATTATTTGCACTTCTTGGTGTAAATGGGGCAGGAAAGACTACAACTATTAAGATGCTTGCAACACTTACTAAGCCAACAAGTGGAGATGCTTTGATATTTGATTCTTCAATTTTAAAAGACGAAGATAAAATTAAAGAAGTAATTGATGTATCTATGCAAGAAACTGCAATTGCAAGAAAGTTGACAGTTGAAGAAAATATTGATTTTTATGCTAAATTATCTGGTCAATCAAATGAAGAATTACAAGAAACAAAAGAAAAAATAATAGAATCATTTGAACTTAGCAAGGTTTTGAAAAAACAAGCTTCTAAGCTATCTGGTGGCTGGCAAAGAAAATTATCAATTGCGCTTGCTTTAGTATCGAAACCTAAGATTTTGTTTTTGGATGAACCAACTTTAGGACTTGATGTTATTGCAAGAAGAGAGTTGTGGAAAACAATTAATGAATTAAAAGGAAAGATGACTATTATTTTAACAACTCATTATATGGAAGAAGCTGAAGCACTATCTGATCGTATTGGCATTATGAAAGATGGTAAATTATTATTTGTTGGTAAAAAAGAAGAATTGTTTGAAAAGACAGGTAAGAATAATGTAGAAGATGCTTTTATTGAAATTGTATCAGGAGGTGAATTATTATGAAACAATCACTTTCAAGAATATTTATTTTAATGAAGCGAAATATTAAAGAAATACTTAGAGATCCACTTTCTTTAATATTCACACTTGCAATGCCTTTATTTATGGAAATATTATTCTATTTATTATTCCATAAATTGACAGCCCAATTTGAAATGAAATACTTAGCTCCAGGAATTGTTGTTTTCGCACAGAGCTTTATTGCGCTATTTGTGGGATTATTAATTGCAGTGGATAGATCTACATCTTTTTTAACAAGACTTTATGTTTCCAAAACAAAATCATTTGAATTTATTTTTGGATATGCTTTATCAATAGTTCCAATTGTGTTTGTTCAATCAATATTATTCTTCTTAGTTGGTGGTATTATTGATGCATCAATATTTAGTATCTCAATGATTTACGCAATTCTTTTAAGTTTAGTTACTTCACTATTCTTTATTGGCATTGGTATTTTACTTGGTACTATTTGTAGTGAAAAATCAATTGGTGGAATTTCATCTATTGTGATTGCTGGACAATCAGTTCTTTCTGGTATGTGGTTTCCAATTGAAGGATTGGGTGAAGGAATGATTAATTTCATGAATTGTTTACCATTTAGAAATGCTACTTTACTTATTCAAAACACAATGAATGGAATTAATGATACTTTTAATGATTTTGTTCTTCCTTTAATTATTGTGCTTGCTTACACAATTGTGGTATTTATAGTTGCAATTATTATGTTTAAGAAGAAAATGAAAGATAAATAAAAGAATAAAGAACATCTTTTCAGATGTTCTTTATTTAAGTTAATTTGACAATATTTTTTTATATGATATAATAATATAGGTTTTTGAAGGAGACAAAAAATATGACTGAATTACCAGGAAATGATTCATGGGCAGAGTTTTTCTCTGAAGGATTTTTTGGATATGGAGAAAAGGGGGATTTTACATATTTCTCTTTCTGGCATTTTCTACCTATCATTCTATTAATTGCAGGGATTATCCTTACATATAAATTTAGAGATAAGATTAGAAATTCTAAACATGAAAAAACATTTAGATTAATCATGGGTATGGTTATGATGTTTGCAGAAATGGGATATTTCTGGAGATTATTATACATTGGTAATAGTGATTTAGGTGAACATACCCTACTTACAAGACTACCATTCCAAGTATGTGAGTGGACTTGTATTTTCGCAATCTTCATGGTTTTAACTGAGAACAAACATTTCTTTGATATTGATGTTGTTGTTTGTTTGACACTTGGTATTACACCTTTATTTATGCCAGCTGTTATTCAAAGAACAGGACCAAGATATTTTAGATATTATCAATTTTGGTTAGAACATCTTTTACCAATTTATGCAGTATTCTATATGATGTTTGTGAAGGGTTTTAAATATAATGTTAAAACTGTATATAAGCCACTTATCTTTTTAGTAATACTTTCACTTATTTGTATGTACTTTAACGCAAAAATACCAGAAGCTACTTATATGTATTTACAAGGAGATGATTTAGGAGAAACTATCACTAATATGCTACCTCCTACTCAATATGGTAGGTTCTTTGTGTTTATGGGACTTGGTGTGGTATTGTTTGCACTGCATTTCTTAGTCTTCTTCTTAATTAGAAGAGCTAAATCAAAGAAAGAAGAAACAAAAACAGAAGAAATTGCTGCTTAAATAAAAGGCTAGAAATAGCCTTTTTTTATATTTTTCTTTATTAAAATTATAAATAATGGTAAAATATAAGCATAGGGAGATTTTAAAAAATGAGAAGGATTAAAAAATTATTTATTTTAGTGTTTGTATGTGCAATAATGATTACATTATTTGCGTCTTTCAACAATGCACACGCATTGACATCTGATGAATTTATTTATCATATTGTTACTACACCAAGTGAAGATTGTAGCAGTTCAGTAATGGTAAATTATCATTGTAAGGATAGTGGTTCTTATGTATTATATACATTAAAGTCTGACACAGAATTCAAAAATGCTTCAAAAGCAATCCCAACTGAAGAATTATGGTCAACTGAAGGAATGAAGAATACATCTGAAAAGAGTGGTTTTTATCAAAAAAGATATGTATGTAATGTAGAACTTACAGGCTTAGATGAAAGAACATCTTATATTTATAAGATTGTTGATGGAGAACATGAATCAAAGGTAAATTCATTTACAACAGCAGGACTTACAAATACTTGGAACTTTGCTGCATATGCTGATTATCAATATCGTATGAACACAATGACTGCAAAATTAATCAACAATATGAAGGATATTTGTGGAAATCCAGCATTGATGGTATTTAGTGGTGACTTTGTCGACGTAGCTGATAATGAATATGAATTCACTCATATCTTAGATGATGAATCATTTTCAAATTTCATTTTTGCTGCATCTCCTGGTGATCATGAATATTGGGGTGATGAAGAAAAGAACCATCCACAATGGGATGCACCATATACTTATAATAAATTATTCCATAATCCACAAAATGGTGCTAGTACAAGTTTAAATTCAAGTTTTTATTTTATCTTCAACAATGTGCTATTCATATCGCTCGATTGCAATAATTCTGATGTATCAAGTGGTTCGAGATTTACTGACCAAGTAAAATGGTTCAAACAAGTAATTCAAGACATGGAAGGTAAATATCAATATTCAGTTGTGTTAATGCATAAATCAATTTATGGATCTGCTGAAAATGATTCATCAGTTGCGAAGAATATGCGACCACAAT
>JAEEHM010000021.1 GCA_016280895.1 Bacillota bacterium | reverse complement strand
TATAAGCCTAAAAAATACTTTACTCCTGAATTATTAGCAGAGAAAATGCAATTAGATGTAAAATACGTTCCACGCGATTGTAACGCCAATTTACAGGACGATTATAAATATTATCAATACACTATTATAGATGAGGCCTCTAGAGAGCGATTCATTTACGCTTATAAAGAACATTCTTCTTTCTCTACTGTTGATTTTGTGAAAAGAGCTATTGCGTATTTTGGATACATCCCTAAAACTATACAAACTGATAATGGATTTGAATTTACTTATACAAGTGATACTAAAAATGATCTAATCCATCCTTTTGATGTTCTTTGTAATGAATTGAATATCGAACATAAACTTATCAGACCTAGAACCCCTAGACATAATGGTAAGGTCGAACGTAGCCATAGAAATGATAATGTTAGATTTTACCAATATCTTAAGTTCTACAGTTTTGATGATCTTCAAAATCAAATGGCATCTTATTTAAAACGATCAAACAATATCTGCATGACTCCATTAAACTATAAAACTCCAATCGAAAAAAGAAAAGAATTAATTAGTCAAAATAAAGTCTTTATTAGAAATTAAGCTCTTTCTATTTTTTAATCTTTCCCAGGGGGACACATTCCCCCTTCAACCCCTTTGTTTTCTTCTTTATTTTTTTTATTTATTTTGTCTCATTTGTTTGACAATTCAACAAAGACCAACTAAAAAAGCTCTTATCGAGCTTTATTTTTTTAACATTTTTAAATATGCTTTTTTCTCATCACTAATTCTAAAAGATTCAACAGCTTTTTGGATAGCCTTGTTATGAATAAACTTATCTAATCCTTTATCTTCTATTACTTTAATAGCATCATCCCATCTTTTAACAAGTGCCACTGATAAATACCACGCAATCATCATATTCACATAATATTCATCACTTTCAATATCTACAACCTTATATAAATATTTAATATCATAATCATCATCTAAGAAATATGACATCAAACATTTAATCGCAAATCTCATTTTATATGGATGATAAGATTTAATCCACATATCAATATATACAAGTAATTTATCCTTATTCTTCTTAAAAGATTTTGGACATAATTGATCACATGTAGCCCAATTATCCACAAAATTTAAAAACTTATCAATTAACACTATTGCTGAATCAAAGTCTTTTAAGTTAGATAAGATAAAAGCATGAACTTGATTTTCTTCAAAATAAGTATGGGGTAGATTATTCATAAATTCATAATCATTGCCAATTTCTTTTGCGATTCTTTTTAAATCAGGAGTCTTTACACCAATTATTTCATATACAGTTTTTATTAATCTTTCTTGAAATAATTTAAAATCATCACTTTTATATTGATTTAAAATATTAGATAAATCCTTATACATTAGCTACTCCTGATGGTTCAAAATAATCAAATGTGAGCACACATTTTTCACTTTTAATATCAATTACAGTAACAGTATTAGAATTCTTATTACAAGAAATAATATATTTATTATCCTTACTTAATATCATATGTCTAGGATGATTACCATAACATGGCATAGCATGATCTAGTTTTAATAAGCCCTTTTCATCCATATTAAATACTGCTATACTTTCTTCGCCTCTATTTGATGCATATAATTTATCATTTAAGATAAATAAAGTGGCACCATATGATTTAACTGGGAATGATAATGTAGATATATTTTGAATTATCTTATTCTTCTTATAATCAATCACATATATTTCATTAGAATATTCGGTAATGACATATAATTTGTTGTTATGGAATATTCCATGTCTTGGTCCAACTTCTTTTGGTAGATTTATTGATCTTTTATAATTTAGATCATAATCATAAATATTGATAATATCATTTTTTATATCAATTATACCTACTTCTCTATATTTATCAATTCCAATAACGCAATGGCATAGTGATGGTTTATCATTTTCTCTGCATATTAAATTAGAAAAATAACCATCATTAATATTAACCTTTAAATACATTCCATCTTTATAAGAACATCCAAATAAGATATGTTCTTTCTTATTATAAAGAAGGTGAGTTAATGATAAATATGGAATGTTTATTTCATCTATCTTTTTAAATTTGTTGCGGAATATATAATAAGAAACAAGCTTAAGTGGATCCTTTGTGTATGTAATAACATATGTTGTATTGTGTTCTTTATAAGAAATAACATAAGATGCTTGATTTAAAATAAGTGAATCTTTGATATCCACAAAATAATTTTCTAAATCCAAATCAAATAGACTTAAACTATCAATATCATTTCCATAACCAGATATAATCACTTTCATTTTTAATCTCCATTATATAAAATACCAATAACTGCAGTCTTATCAGTATTTACATTAAAAGTACTTCTTAATTTTAAATCTTCAATTAAAGCATCACGATAAATGACATGAGTATTTACTGGATTAGTATTTGCCATAAAATATGAACCATAATAAACATAATCAATGACAGCAACCTTATACATCTTTGAATTAGAAAGAGATGATACAGATACATTTCCTTTTAATCCATAATAATTAGATGTTGAATTTAAATAGTTCTTAAGGACAGAACCACTTACTGTGCACAATATTATTTCATTATCAAATGGTATTATTTCAAACATATTTCCAAGTTGAATTGGCATATTCTTTTCAATTCTACCAGTAGATCTAATACCACCAGTATTTGATATAGCACAATCAGCACCAACTGCTGTCAACATTACATTAGCAGCCCAGTCAAACAATTGATTCTTTTGATTAACACTAGCTGTAGCTGTACAATATGTTTCTTCAATTTGAAGTTTTACATCATTATATTTTTGATTAACTAATGATTGAATTTGAGAATCATAATTTGTGCCTACTTCATATTGAAGATTGTGAGTTCTAACATGTGTATATACTACTTCATCCTTTGTTTTATCAAAATATAGATTTAATTCACCGACATACTTGCAATAACTTGCAGCTTGAGTAATAGGAAGGTCAGCACCCTTTCTTTCTACATAACCAAATTGGTTTGTGTGTGTATGTCCATTCACAATCAAATCAATTAGATTTTTACCCTTATATTGAATACTTGCTAAAGAAACATTAGTAGTATAATCAGAAACAGTTGAACTTGAACCATCATGAATATTTAGTAAGATAATATCAGCACCCTTATCTCTTAAATCCTTACATAGAGGAGTTGCAGTTGAAATGATGTTTTCAAATTCATAATCTTCAGTACGTGTTGCAAGTATAGATGATTTCAACATTCCGATACAACTTACAACACCTATTTTTACTCCTTCTTTTTCAATGATAGTAGTTTCTAAGATATTATATCCATCAATTAATACTACAGTATTTGTGTCTTTATAATACACATTAGAATTGATAAGTGGAAAATTAGCTTCTCCATTTGATTTATCACCATCAAAGAATTTGAATATTTCTTCTAAGCCCCAATCAAATTCATGATTACCAATACCCATGAAATCAAATTCCATCGCATTCATGATATCTACGACACTTGCACCTCTTGTTAAATTAGAAAGGGCAGTTCCTTGGAACATATCACCATTTCCAACAAGTACTACATTATCTAAATTATCCTCATTTCTTATTTGATTGATTAAATAAGCAGCATTAGAAATACCATTCATTCCATCTATTTGTTCAATGTAGCCATGAAGATCATTTAATTCTAAGGCACTAATTTTAATAACATCATTAAATGCAGCATCTGCATCAGTAAAATAGCCATCATATAAGCCATTATATCTTAAATTACCAAGCACAAATGTGTATGAATCTTTATCAAAATCTAATGTTTCTGTTTTCTTATTACCACTTTTAAATATTACAGTTTCAATATCATCATCTACTTCATATTCATAGTGATCATCAACCTTTGTCATTGGATATGAATTATAATTATCAATAGTGATAAATGGATTAGTCCAATCATCATTGAAATATGCTATGATTGTGGAATCTTTTTCGATTGTGCCAACTTCTTCTACACTTTCTAAAATGACATATGGATTTTTAGATGTTGCCATTCCCCATAAATAGCCACATACACGAACAGTTTTACCAACTAAATTCTTTAAGTGGAAGATGTTTTCATCATAATTATATGGATATAAATAATCATAATATCCTTCAACTTGTAAATCAATATAGCTTCCTGATTCAACAACACTTGCATAGAAATCTACATGTGTACCAAATCTTGGATTATTTTGAATAGCTTCAACATTAATTTCAGTCATATCAATTGGAAGACTACCTACTTCATAACCAACACGTTTACAATTATTTAATTCTGGAATTTGGATATTTCCTTTATATGTTGTTGGAGTAGTTTTAAATTCAATGATATCACCACATGTATAATCATAAGCTGTACCTAAATATACAAGTCCAAATCCACTTGCATCTTTAATCACAAAACCATTTCTAAAAGTTACAATGATAGTTGCTTTGATAAAAGCTTCTTTTCCTTCTTCAATATCAGCAAGCTTATCATGCTTATCTTCTTCAATTGGTTTTTCACCACCATCACTTAATTTAAATTTTGCGTAAACAACGGTCTTTTCATTGATAGTAATTTTAATAATTGCGTTATTATTTAACACATTATTATCCTCATCATACCAAGCTACAAATTCACTTCCTGTATTCGCAAATGCAGATAATTCTACTTCAGTACCAGCCTTTATTCTTGCATTTGAATCATATTCACATACAATAAAACCATTACCTTCAGTTTTATATATTAATTTATATTCTTCATCATTTCCTTGTTCATCAACAATTTTACATGATGATAATAAAGAAAGTGATATTATAGCAACAATTATAATTATTATTCTTTTAAATGATTTCATATTCCACCTCATTATATAAATTATAGCACAAGAAACATAAATAGTAAATAAATTATACTATATGTAAAGAAAAAGGCAGGACTATCTCCTGTCTTTGATATGTCAAGGTTTCAACAACCTTTTACATTATAATGATTTTTTATTAATTCCATTAATATATACTTTTTTCCAATATTTTCTAGCCGAAAAATCTAGTTCAGACTTAGATAGTTCATTATTTTGTAACTTAATTTCTATAAGCTTAATTGTTGAAACCAAATCAGCGACTTGAAATAGTCTATAATTATAAGCTTTAACACCTTGTTTAAACTCATATTTTAAGCACGAAGAATCAAATGCGTTTTTTAAAACTTGTGAAAGCAATATTTGTCCTTTATCATAATAAATGACAATATCAAAATCTTTAAAGTAGTCATGATATTTATTAAGGAATTCTAATACATCCCTTTCTAGAAATTTAAAGATTTTTTCTTCCTTATAATATTCTTTGTAATAAATAAATGACTTAAAACGTAAGGGTAAACCTATTGCAAATAAAAAGAACTTGTGAAAAATCTTTTTTCTTTCTTCTCTTTGAACAAATAAATATTCGTCTTCTTTTCTAATCAATGGTCCCGCATGAAAAATATCCATATCTTTAATAATATTGTAATATTGATTTAGATTGTCTTTTTGTTCATGAATAACAAAGGAAAAAATATAATATTTTGAAGCGTCATTTATAAAACCATAGTCACCTGATTCATCTATAAAAATACTTAAATGTTTTTCCATAAAATCCCTCAAAAAAAGGCAGGACTATCTCCTGCCGTTGGTGGACCCGACTTTCGTCAGCCCAAGGAATAGTAAAACCATCCCTTTTTTGTACTTTAATTATATCATCGTATTAAACAAAAGTCAATCACTATTAATCTTTTATTTCATTTTTATAATGAATAAATTCTGCAACTACGCCTTCTTCCAACATACCTCCAGCTGCTGATGGACCCGGGAACATAAACCATGTACCATAGCTTGCGTTTGTTTCAAAAGTATGAGGACACCAAATATATTCACCTGGTTTGAATTCTACGATGTTTCCATCAGTTGAGAAGTTCTCACCAGTATGTTGATAGATTTGAGTAACAGCATATTCACCATTATCATTTAAGCTAAAGAATACCTTTGCGTATCCATAGCTACCAGCATTAGCTCTACCATAAGTATCAGTTAAATCAAGTGTCAATGTTTCATTTGATAAATTATGATATAAAATACCAGTTCCCTTATATTCTGCAGGAGCACCAGCAACAAAACCATTGTTGTTGATATCAGCTGCTGCACTCTTTCCATATGGACGAAGAGTAGCTCTTGACAATTGTGTTCCACTTGATGCATCAATATCGATTAAGCAGTTCTTACCAATGAAGAATACCTTACCTTCAACTCTTACAGCAACGCCACCAAAGCCAACAGCTGCATCTTGATCTTCATATGTCGCAAAGCCTTCGCTAGTAATACCCTTTGATGGAGTCTTAGTACCACTCACATAAATGATTTGATCACCTTCATGACATACACCGAAATTAACAGTGAATTCTTCACTATAATCATTGTAAGTTGCAACTAATGTAACTGGTGTATATTCATGAATAACTTGTGCATATTCACCATTTTCAATATCAAAGATACTAGCTTGTGCTGGATCTTTAAATGTGAATGTTAAACCATCAACTTTAGGGAATTCAAAATCATCTACGATTTGTGCAGGAACTTTTAGAATAGCTTTTTTAACAACAGCAAGATTTGGATTCTTAATACCTTCTACTTCAATGATTAATTCATCTAATAATCTCTTTGTTGATACTTGTTTCTTTTCATCTTCATCGAATTCATTATATTCAGCAAGTAAATTATATAGAGCTTCCTCATCTGCAAGAGTAATTTCTCTATCCATTGCTTTTACTTTATAATCAAATTCAAAGATAGCATCAGCTACAAATGTAGCACCACTTGGTTCAACACTTAAAGCTGCACCAAAGTCTCTGTTATTATCATTTGTATCAATTGCTTGCTTACGACTAATAGAATAGCCATTATCTTTAAATACAGCAGCACTACCTTCTTTATCTAATGCTTCATCAAGGCCTAATTTATCTAATACATTATCACCATTTAATACAGTAACAGTGAAATCACTAAGTGGTAAACTATCATTTACAACCTTATTTGGAACTAAGAAATTATAATAATTTCCGCCATTATAAATAGTAGATCCAAATGCAATAATATATGTAGCACCAGCAATCATATTCAATTCACCTAAATCAATTTCCATTGACTTAGCACCACTAATGCTTAATTTAATGTTTCCACTAGCTTTTTGATTTGAAATGTTCTTAAGTTCAATATATGAATAAGCCTTAGATAAACTAGCACTTCCATCATATACATAAACCTTATTTACAACAATATTTGAATCAACTGCATAAGTAGCTAAATATGCTTCTTCAGCTGCTTTTAAATATTCATATGTTGCAACACAAGCCTTAACATCATCAGTATAATCTTTATATTCATCAAGTAATGCACAGATTTCATCATATGATAAACTAGATTCACTAACCTTCTTATCAAATAAATCAGCAGCAGCAAGACTTGCTTTACTAGGTGCAAAGCTACTAGAATCATCAGTACCTTCTAAATTAGCATGATAAATCTTTGATGTAGAATTTCCATCTTTTGTTAAAGTGATTTGATATGCTAATCTAACATCTTCTTTACCTTGATATATAACCTTACCAGTATCATCTAAATATTTAGGACTTAATGATTTGAATTCAATTTCATACCCTTCCATTAATTCTAGTACTGTAAGTTCAACCTTAATCATGTTATATGCAGTATCCCATAATCCATTATTTCTTAAAGTCTTTGGACAATCTTTTTGATTCCAATCATAATGTTGTTTAACAGCATTTGAAGAAAGTCCATATTCATAAAGAAGTGATGCAACTAATTTACCCATTCTTTGCCATGTACGATAGAAATCACTACCTACATTAACACAAGTTTCAATACCAATTGATTTAGCATATGCATCATAAGAATCACCTTGCCATGTTACTTCATTATCAGGAACATTATGATAAATATAAGTATCATCTACTGTATAATGCCAGCTTCTAGCACGTGCTGTTCTATTACCTTCAGAATACATATAAGTATTATGCATCCTAGCATCAGCATTTTCACCAATATTTGCAGTATCATGATAAGTGATATATTGTAATTCTTCTAAATAAATACCAGGTCTTGTATAACCTTTTTCATCAATCTTCATGATATCTTCAGTTGCAACTTTACCAGTAAATTCATTATTGTTGATAGGACCATATGCTTCAGTGATTTCAATATCACCAAAATAATATTGGCTAACACTACCAAGTACTTTTACTTTAGCTTCTGTTGCACCATATGCAGTGACATCTTGAACTAAGATATTTTCATTTTGAATTGAATCCATGAATTTCCAAACATCAAATTCAAATTCTACTTCCATTTCATCTTTTACATCTGGGAAGTTCTTAGAAGTAAGAATAACAGTAACCTTACCTTCTTTTAGACCAGTTAAAGTGCCTTTTGTTGTAATAGTTGCAATCTCATTATCAGAAAGGCTCCATACAACACTTGATTTATCACTAATTTCATAAGTTAAATTATAATCTTCAAATAATGCAAGCTTACTTACTTTATTAGTAATCTTAATAGTAGGTTTATCTACTGGTTTTTCCTTTACATTTACATTAATAATAATCTTATTATCAACATCAGAATTTAAATATAATGTAATTGTAGTACTACCTTTTTTCAAAGCATAAATAGTATCATCTTCTACCTTTACTACTTTGTCATCTTCTACTTCAATAACAAGAACAGTATCTTCTTTCTTATTAGAAATAGCATAAAATAGAGTAGAACTATCTCCCTCTGTTAAGTCATAATCATTAAGATTAGTACTTAATTTAGCTTTTTCTTCTTTATTATTATCTTTGTTGTCATCTTCTTTTTTACAGCCAAACATAAATAATAAAAAGAAAGCCATAATTAAAATAATAATGTTAAATTTTTTATTCATATTTCCTCCAATACTATTATATTATACCATAAATCCATAAATAAAAAAAGCCAAATATTTGGCTTTTTCTTTTACCAATAAAAATGCTTATAGTTTTGAATAAGATAATGATTATCGATATTTTCACCGATTGTTTTTAAAGAAGTTCCCTTTAATACACAAACTCCTTTTACAACATCACTTGTGTTTTTAAAAACAACTACCCTATTACCCACAACGATAAATTCATTAATACTGTCTTGAATATCTTTTACCTTATAATTAATTATACAATACAAATGTTTATTATATAAATAATAATACTTATTATTACATTTTTTTATATCCCAAGTATTTACTTCACCAACTTGTTTATTGTTGATATATAAACGTAAAGATACAGTATCAACATAGAATAAATCATCACCAACTACAAATATACTACCAACCAATGTTTCACCAGTCTTAGTTCTATAATGTTTTGGTAATTTTAAGAATGACTTTAGATCAATCTTTTCTATTAATAATTTATTATTATTACTTGGCATATATAAGAATATATATCTACCACTTTCACTATAAAAAGCTCCCACACGAGAATTATCACTAAGATAATAAGTCCTCTTATTAATAGCTAAATAATAAGTGCCATCTGTATTTTTATATATAATGGATAGCGCATTTTTCCAAGCTGAATTTAATACTCCTTCAATACTTTTACTTATTACATGTGATTTACTACCATCAAAATAATATAAACCTTCATTATATTCATAGTAACATTTTATTCCATCATAAGAATATAATCTATAATGATCTGTAATTGCGATTATTTTACCATTTTTATATGCTCTTAAATAAGAATTTGTTTGACTAGTAGGATCTTTTACTGCATATAAGAAATTCTTTTCAGGTTCATTATGGATAATTACACTAATTACATCTGAATCAATAAATTTAGCTTCTTTACCAAATTTATATGAATATAAATCACCATTATTTGTTAATAATAAAACATAAGATAAATCATTTGTTGGATATATTTCACTAACAGATTCTAAAACTAATTGCGGACTGCTATCTTTTTTACTTCTATCTAAGGTATATACATTACTTGCCCAAGAATAGATAAACTTTTTACCATCACTTGACACAAAATAAGTATCATTATAAGTAATGTTAGTCGCAATTACATATGGATCTGTACTCTTCTTTAAATCAATTTGATAAATTGTGTTTTCATTTAAATATGTAACTAAAGCACCAGTATTATCCAAAAAATACTTATATGTAGTAGTCATCAATCTTTGAGCTTGATTATCCTTACTTTTTAGATCAATATGATATATAAATCCTTCTGTTGTGTTATAAAACAAATGATTATTCATGATATTAATATTAGAAGGTGTTGTATCATTAGAATCAATCAAACGCATTTTTGATTTTAAATCACTATAATACAATTTATTCTCACTTTTGAATACTAAACCCTCATTATAAGCTAAACCATCATTATAAGTATTATTCTTTTTACATCCAGCAAGACTAAATAATAAAATAATCATTATAAATAAGACTATCTTTTTCATAAATTTAAACCCTTTAGAAATTTGTTACTACAGCATAAAATTCAATATCTTCATCAGTTTCATTAATTAAGGTATGAGAATGACCATTCTTGCAAATATGGCATTCTCCTTTAGTCAATATTTCAATTGACTTATTTCCTTTTTCATCTTCACAGATATATTTAGCACAACCCTTTGTGATAAACATCACTTCACTTGATGCATCATGCTTATGAAAACCAATGGAAGCACCTGGTATTAACAAGCCTTTCATGATTTTTTGTTTGTCAACATAAATCATTTTAGCACGATATTCTTTTTCTCCACCTTTAAAATTAGGTAGAATTTTTAAATCTAATTCTTTAAAATCAATTTTCATAGTTCCCTCTTATAAATTCTTCTTTTTCATTAAAGCATAAGATTGTTGAATCTTAAAGCCAGCTTTCATATAAATATATCTTGCATGATTATTAAGACCAGTATAGAAAGTCATAAATTTAGCGCCATTTAATTTAGAATGATAAGCAAGCAAGCTAAATAAAGCCTTACCTAAACCTCTACCTCTAACTGATTCTAGAATCGCAATACCATCAAAATGACCTCTACCTGTCTTTTCATTCCATAAAGCACCAGTCCAACCAACAATTCTTCCCTTATCTGATACTACTAAGAATGGATATGGTTTCTTTAATTCAAGATTTTCTCTAATAACTTTTTCAAAATCATAAATATTTAATTCTTTATAGAATTCTTCTAAACCAAAATGTTTGTTAGGGTCATAAAGTTCAATAGTGATACCATCTTTTTTATTATCATCCAATACTTTTTGAATAGATGGTGATATTTGATAATCACATAAATCTAAATGAAAAGCATCTTCTTGACCAAATATTTCATAACCACGATGTAGTAAGAAGAAATATTCTTTTGAGTTGATTCTAATACCAGGAGCACATGGATGATTATGTTGATTTGTTCCAGGTATAAACCATTGGAAGCATAGTGGCAAATAATAATTTACATTAGCACTTGTTTTTCCATTGTCTTTAATATATTTTTCTAATCTTGCAAGTAATGCAGATCCAATTCCTTTACGTCTATAATCTCTTTTAACAGCAATAAAGTGAACATATCCACCATATTCTTTTCCTGCAAATAATTTTCTAAGTAGTGCAATACCATATGCAACAAGACGATTATTATCAAATAAGCCAAATACTCCATCAAAACTAAAATCTTCATTGCCAATGTATTTAGCTTTAAATTCATCATGGCTCAATAATTCATAGAATCCATCTTCATTTCTCACTTCATTATACAAATCACACATTGCGTCAATATTCTTTAAACTTAAATTAACAAAATTATACATAAACTCTCCTCTTCTTTACCATCTTTATTATACAACTAAACTACTCATTTGTAAAACAAAAAAATAGATGCCTGTACATCTATTTTTCCGATTTTTATAAAGAGAAGGAGTTTGTATCAAGTTTTTACTTAATACACGGATATTATACTCCTTGAAACTAAAAATAATCTTAAATTAAAGCTTTTCTGTCTTATAAACTTTTTCAACATTAGCTTTTTCCTCAGCTCTAATTTGTGCCTTAATTCTTAGCTCTCTTTCAATAGCTTCTTTCTTTTTATTTCTTTTTCTCTTTCTTAAATGATTCCAAAGTCTAATATATAACCACAACAATGATAAAATCGCAATTACAAGAAAGGTAATCATTATTCCTCTCCAAATTGGAATTTCATACACAAATATCAATAATGTAATAGCTGTGATTAATAATAAATATAAAACAGTTACTACAAGCCAAGCTATTCTTCTTCCTCTTGGACTAACATTTTCATCGATCATAGTGTTAAATACACCATTTGTGAATATCTTCTTAAAAAAATTCATAATTACCTACTTTATTTTTTCCTTAATATATTGGATTGCTTTATAAAGGATATTTCTATCACTTTCATATGTTACAATGTTTAAAGCATCATCAGAATGTACCCATTTAACATCACTTACTTCTTCCTCCTGAGCAACAAGATGATTAGAAATAGGACTTCCTACAAAATATACAACATCCTTTAATACACCTGATAGTGGTGAATATGTTGTCATTTCTCTAAAATTACGATCAATAAGAATATCAATGTTTGTTTCTTCTTTTACTTCTCTAATTGCAGTTTCTAATTCACTTTCATTTCCTTCTACATGTCCTTTTGGAAATGACCAATGTCCAAGATTCATTTGTATCATCAAAATATACAAATCAGTGCCTAAATAACGATATACTATAGCACCACAAGATTTCTCTTTCTTTACTTCTTCTTCCATAATTAATATACCATCCAATTGAATATATTATACAACAATTATGCTTAGTTCTCAAGTTATATTTTAAAAACATCTTGTTTTTCTATTTCGATAACATTCTTCCTTATTTTTTACTTTTTCACATTTGTAGCAAAGTTCATTTTGAATAAACAAGTCATTAAAGTATTCATCCATATTATTAATTGTAGTATCTGCAATATTGGAAAGTGCTTCTTTAGTAAGATATGCTTGATGAGATGTGATTAACACATTCGGCATTGATATTAATATTGCAAGGACATCATCATCAATAATTTTAAATGAGTTATCATGATAGAATAGATTTGCTTCTTCTTCATATACATCTAAACCAACTGATGCTATTTGTTTGTTCTTTAGGCCTTCAAGTAAGGCCTTAGAATCAATTAGACCACCTCGTGATGTATTAATTAACATCACTCCTTTTTTCATCTTATTAATTGAATCTTGATTAATCATATGATATGTATCATTACTAAGTGGAGCATGAAGTGATATAATATCACATTTTTCATATATTTCATCAAGTGATACATAATTATAATCACTATTAATAATTGGATATGGATCATAACATAGCACATTTAACCCAAATCCTTTAGAGATATCAATCATTACACGGCCAATCTTACCAGTACCAACAATACCGATTGTTTTGCCATGTAAATCAAAACCAGTTAGGGATTCTAAATTGAAATTGAAATCTCTTGATCTAATATATGCTTTATGAATATGTCGATTCAATGCAAGTATTAGTGTCATTGCATGTTCTGCAATTGCATATGGAGAATATGCTGGTACACGTGCAATATGAACTTTATGTTTATATGCACTTTCTAAATTGACATTATTATATCCAGCACATCTTAAAAATACAGCATGAATATTATAGCTAGCAAGTGAATTTAGCACATCATCATCTAATTCATCATTCACAAAACATATTACAGCATCACAATCTTTTGCAAGCATTACCGTATTTTTAGTTAATCTATCTTTAAAATACACAAATTCATATTTATCATTATATTCCTTAAATGATTCAATATCATATGTTTTAGTATCAAATACAGCTATTTTCTTTTTCATATTATTACCCCTATTAAATTTTATCACATTTATATGCTTTATTCAATTAATAAGCAATTAATAAAAGGACTGAATACTCAGTCCTACTTCTCAAGTTGAAAATAGAATATTAAACATAACTACTTACAATAATGCGAGTGAACGAACTTAGATTTTCCTCTACTAGTGAAACTATATGTTTTTACCACTGATTTATTCTTATTAAAATATAACTTATTAACTTCTCTATAAACAAGCCTATCACAATAATGAATACCATAATCAATCAATTGTTTTGCTACTTTAAAAACATTAGCTATGTTTTCAATTCGAATATATTTGTATTTCGTAATTGTTGTTCTATAACTTTTGTTAATTTTAGTCTTTTCTTCGTTTTCTTTGAAACAAATTACAATATTACCCATTGGATTCTTTAATACATGCCTAAAAAAAATAGTTTTAGTACTTCCAGCAAAATAAGTTGGAAGTGGATCGTATCCCTTAGTAACGCGAACTTTATCAATTGTAAATTCTTTTATTTCATTTAATGGGAATTTATATTTTTTAATAAATATTTTTTTCCATATTAAATTATTGTTTTCATCAATATAAATCTTATATCTCATAATAATCCAGTAATTCTTTCTTTTCTTCTACAACTAATAATACAATAAAAAAAAGAAAAACTCAATAACATTTTTAAATAAAAGGACTGAATACTCAGTCCTATTATTATTTAATATCATAAACCCAATTTTCTTTTCTTGGTTTAACTTTAGCATCCATATCACTATAACCTAAAACTAAATTACCGATACCTTCATATTCTTCATTGATTCCAAGAGATTTAAGTAAGTTCTTACCATATTCTGTTTCAAATTCTTCTTTAGCTCTATGAATCCAACAAGAACCTAAACCAAGTGAATGAGCTGCAAGCATCATATTAGCCATTACAATACTACCATCATATACATGAGTAAATACATCTTTTTTAGCAAGTACTACAAGTACAACAGGTGCATTATAGAAAGGATCAATATCATCACGGCCCATAACGCCAGCATTAATCTTTGATAAATTATCTCTAACTTCCTTATTTGTGATTCTTAAAATGATTGGTGCTTGCGCATTTTTACCAGTTGCAGCACATGTACCAGCCTTCACAACTGCATCGATTAATTCATCACTTGGCATTTCGCTTTTGTATTTTTTTACACTACGTCTAGTATAAATGTTCTTTAATACTTCATTTTCCATATTAATTATTCTCCTTGTTCATTTGATCATATAATTCAGCTTTTTGTTTTAGAGATTCATATTCTTCTTTAGTAATTGTAATCTTATCTTCATCTGCAAGTGTCTTTTTAGTTAAAATACTTAATGCTATAAATAAACCAATATCAATGATTACAAATCCAACAAAACCTTGTGCGAACCAATCATACTTAAATAAATGTCCATCCCATACTTGAATAGTTAAAATAATATCAAGGATGATTGTTAAAATATAGAAAACTAATTGCATAGCCTTTAAATGACCAGCTGCTTTTAATGTAATACCAATTAGAATAACTAAGAAAGCAGTCGCAATCGCAAATGTACCTTCTAATCTAATAGCAACATCTGGTGCTTCAACCCAAGTTAATATTAAGGCACCGATTACTGATATCACAATTAATCCAAGTGAGAAATAAGCTAAGAACTTATTCTTATTACTAAATGTTAGCGCATTAACGCCAAATACACAACCAGCAAGAATGTATAATAAACATAACACAATTTTCCATGTAATCTTATTACTAGCTCCAAATATAGCTAGAATTAGAAATACTACAATGATAGCAACACTTACAAGTGATCCTATCAACAAAGCTTTTTGAATCTTATTAATATTTTTCATGTTTTTCTCCTCCACAAACATAAATTAT
>JAEEHM010000020.1 GCA_016280895.1 Bacillota bacterium | reverse complement strand
CATTAAACTATAAAACTCCAATCGAAAAAAGAAAAGAATTAATTAGTCAAAATAAAGTCTTTATTAGAAATTAAGCTCTTTCTATTTTTTAATCTTTCCCAGGGGGACACATTCCCCCTTCAACCCCTTTGTTATCTTCTTTATTTTTTTATTTATTTTGTCTCATTTGTTTGACAATTCAACATGTTTGTTATTAAAAGAATTAGAGATAATTAAATTATCTCTAATTCTTATTTTTATTTAATAGATGCATGATATAAGATTTCTGTTAATTCAACAGTTGCAGCTAAAGCTGAATCATAGCCATATACAACATTATTAAAACTATCATCAACTCTTAAATTAGAAGTTCTAAAATCACCTGTTAATTTAACTGAGAATAATAAAGTTTCTTTATTTAATAAAGTATCCATTTCTGAATAAGCAAACTTTATCTTATTTCCATCAATTTCAACATTACCAACACCCTTTAATTCAGCATTTAAACTGCCATCACTAACTTGCATAATTGATGAATCAAATGTGTACGCAAATGATAACGCAGCAACAGCATCTTTTGGTTCAATATAGAAATTAATTCGATCATTAGATCTAATAGCTTTTACAACAGCATTATATTTACCATCTTTATTTAGGTTTTTATCTAAATCAGCTGAATCAATTAATTTAACAACATATGTCAATTGAAATTCATCTTTATAATTGATAGTAATACGAGGGCTACCAGCCTTTGTTAGCTTAGCTAAGTCCTTTTCATCAATCATATCCTCAGTTACTGGTATGATTTCTTCTGTACTATCTTCATAAATTAATTTAATCTTTAAATATTCTAATTTGAATTCATCATATTCATATTCTTGATTATAAGATTCAGGAACTTCAACAACATTAAATACTGTCTTTTTAATTTCTTCTTTTGGTTCTTTATCCTTACCACATCCCACAAATAGCATTAATGAAAAAGCTAATAAAATTATTAAAATATATTTAAATCTTTTCATATTTTATTCACCTCTATTCATAATATGCTACAAGAACAAGATTAGATGTAATATTCTTATAAGGATTTGAATATCCTTTGAATGTTTTACCGGCGATTGTTGGAGCAGTGATACTTAAATCAGCACCTTCACTTACTTCTTCGAAAGCAAGTAAATTACCATCTACATCCACAATTGTAACTAAGTAAGTACCTTCTTTAATCTTATCAATTGTGTTATTAGCACATGATAGAATCTTATATGCATCTCCAATATCAACACGTCCATCTTTATTGTTATCAATAAATTTGATACTTGTTTCATCAAAGTCTTTGTTTTTAAGAATTAAATCAACTAATATACTTGCATCATTCTTATCAATCTTATTATCAAGGTTCATATCACCATAATTTGTGTAATAGATATCCTTCATACAAATTATTTTACCGCTTGCATCTAAACAAGCAAGACTATATTTTGAATTATATTTTAAATCCTTCAAATCAATTTCAGCATAATTGTTGCTTGAACTTGCATATTCTTTATCATCTACATATACCTTATAACTACTTGCATTTTCACTAACTTCCCAAGATAATTTCATCTTAGCTCCAGTTGATTCTAATGCAAGCTTATTGATGATATTTGACTTAGCACCAGTTGCAAGCTTTGTTTGATAAGTCTTCTTGCTTCCATCAATGAATGTTACATTCATAACACAATCATGAACCTTGTTTGTATCAATACCACTTACACTTACATAAGATACCTTATTAGCATCAGGATTACAACTCTTAACTTTTTCATTGTCAATTATAAGTTGGATGTTTTTAACATATTGCATATTATTTGGATCCATATGTGCACTAATTGAAGATGAATCTGATGAAAGTGTAATTGAATCAAATGCAGCTTCCTTAATTTGGTTTTGCAGAATGTATGGACGTTTTGCTTTTATAGTAAATTCATCCTTTACTTCACCTTTAACATTAAGTAGTTTATATGTCATTCCTTCTTTAGTTACAGTAATTGTACTCATAGCTGAATAATCAGGATAATTAATAGTAGATTCCCAGCATCCAAATAAATCAACATTATTATATGCTGTAATAGCTTTTGGTCTATCACCAATTTGTGGAGATACTACATAATATGTACCCTTCATTTCATCATCACTAATAGCACCATTATATAATTGTTTAGATCTTAAATAGCCATGCATATGTCCAGATAAGGCTAAATCAACACCAAATTCATCAAATATATCATTCCAACGATATGCATATTTATCAACACCAGTTTGGAAATCATACCAAGGATAATGTTGATAAGCAACGATATATTGATAATTACCTTCATTCTTTTTAACAACTTCTTTGAACCATTGTCTGATTATACTTAATTTAGCATATTCACTTGATTGCATTGAGTCAATACACATGAAAAGTACATTTCCATATAAGAACCAATAACAAGAATTTACACCTTCTGGTCCATTTTGTGGAACACCTTTAATTGCATTAAAGTAAGTATTGTAGAAATAATCAGGATCTTCATAAATCTTACTTGGATCAGATGCATATTTATCAGGATAATAGTTCCATACAGAAGATGTTGTTTGTGTATAATATTCATGGTTACCAGGAGCTCCAGCCCATAAATAATCTTCAGTAGCAGTAGTATATTCGTTCTTACTCCATTCTAGCCAGTTAGAATATTGACTACCTCTCCAAACCTCATCACCAGTAGTTAGCATAAAATCTAATTTGCCACTTTCTTTTGTTGATCTATTGATTAATGTTTGAACAGTTTGTAATTTCTTAACAGCTGTCATACCTAAATCAAGATTATCATAATTAACTGCATGAATATCACTCATGTAACCAAAGGTAAAACTACCAGTACCTGCAGTTTTAAACTTATGTTCTCTTGACACAATATTATCTGTTTGTACCTTATAAATGTATTCGGTGTTTGCTTTTAAATCCTTTAAATCAACTCTACATTTATAGAACTTACAAACGTCATAATAAATGAAAGATGTTTCATCATAAATACCAGTTACTTCAATAGTTTTTGCTTTTTCATAGTTCTTATCATCAGCAGTTGTATAAATTAATTTTGAATTTGCTTTTGAACTATGCCATGAAATTGTTACTTCATTCATACAGTTTTCGCCTGGGTTAGCGTAAATGATATCAACACCACTTACTGAAAGTAAAGTTGCAAAGGTTGTAATACTAGCATAAGAAATGCTAAAACCTAATACAACTAGAATGAAAAACAAGACTAATTTTCTAATTTTCTTCATCTATCTCTTCTCCTTTTTTATTATTTTTGTTGTAAACAAAAGCACAAATAATTGATGTTAGTGGAATAGTAAGCACCATCGCAATACTTCCAACTAAAGCTTGAGCAATCGCCACAGCAATATATTCACTTCTTAAGATAAATGAGTTGCTGTGATGAACCATCATATATAGAATAAAACCTGTATCAGATGCAAGATATGCCAATATTAGGGTATTAACCATTGTACCTATCATATCTTTTCCAATCACAAAGCCTGATTTAATCGTATTTAAAACTGATGTTTTTTTCGCATTATCATATACTTCCTTTAAAGAAGATGATAATGATAAGCTAACATCCATTACTGCACCAAGTGCACCAATTAAGGTAGACGCAAAAATAATTGCTTTTAAATCAATAACTATATTAACATTATATAATGATTGGAATAATAATGTTATTTCTGAAACATCTTCATTAGCATAATGACCAGTAACATGTAAAAGCGACATCGCAATTATTGAAAGTAGTCCACTTAAAAGTAAACCTGCAATACAAGCAAGACTAGCACATAGTCCTTTTTTATTAGCACCAACTACTATCAAATATGTCACTATTACAATAAACACACAAGTAAATATTGTTAACAGATAAATATTGTTGCCAATAATTATTCTTGGTAAGAACACAAACAATACAACAAGGATTGTAAGTGCTAAAGAAATAATAGTAAGTAAGCCCTTTGTTTTGGAAACTATCAGAAGCAGCAATATCAGTACAATACTTAATATGATAATACCAGCCTTATGATCAAAGCTTATTGAATCTCCATTGAATAGATATGATATTGTATCACCACTACTAGCTTGTTTACCAACATATATAAT
>JAEEHM010000125.1 GCA_016280895.1 Bacillota bacterium | reverse complement strand
GATGTTATGAACATCGATATTAAGACTCCATTCCCACGTCTTGGCTTTGATGAATCTATGGAACGTTATGGTTGCGATAAACCTGATACAAGATTTGGTTTAGAGCTTAAGAATTTAACAGCTTATGCTAAAGAGTTTAATTTCAGCGTATTCGACACAGCAGTTGATGCTGGTGGTGTTGTTAAAGGCATTAATGTTAAAGGAGCTGCCCAAAAATATTCAAGAAAGGACATTGATGCTTGGACTGAATATGTTAAAAAGTTTAAAGCAAAAGGTCTTGCTTGGTTTAAATATGATGGCGAAAACTTCTCTGGTGGTATTTCTAAATTCATCAATGAAGATGTTAAAGATAAAGTTATTAACACATTTGATTTAGAAAAAGACGATTTAGTATTAATTGTTGCTGATAAGAAGTCAGTTGCTAACCAAACACTTGCATATTTACGTAATTTCTTTGGTAAAGATTTAGGCTTGACTGATCCAAATCAATATAATCTACTTTGGATTGTTGATTGGCCATCATTTGAATATGATGAAGAAGAAGGACGTTATGTTGCTGCTCATCATCCATTCACAATGCCAAAAGATGAATGGAAATATAAATTATGTTCAGATCCAGAAAAATGTTATTCTAAGTGCTATGACATCGTATTAAATGGATATGAATTAGGTAGTGGTTCAATTAGAATTCATGAAGCTGATGTACAAGCAGAAATGTTTAAAGCAATCGGTCTATCTGAAGAAGCTGCTAAAGAAAAATTTGGTTTCTTCTTAGAAGCATTTGAATATGGAACACCTCCACATGGTGGAATGGCTTTAGGCTTAGATAGAATCGCAATGTTACTTGCACATACTCCATCTATTAGAGATGTTATAGCTTTCCCTAAGAACGCTAACGCAACTGATCCAATGAGTGAAGCACCATCTGAAATTGATGATTATCAATTAAAAGAATTAAAGATAGCTTTCACTGAAAAAGAAAAGTAGAAAGGTTTGTTTATGCTAAATGGTACTTTAATACTTGCATCATTATTTGTTCAAATATTAATAATTGCAGGTCTTGTAATCTTATTTTTAATAGTTACTATTTTAAATTATCATACTAAAGCACCAAAAGGCGTAAAATTAGATGAAAAATGTGCTTCTTGTACATCAACATCTTGTATGATTAAATTAAAAGATGTTGAAAAGATGAAAAAAGAAATACAAGAAGAAATCAAAGATGAAATTAATGCTGAAATGCATAAATGTGATAAAATCAATTTAAATGAGAATGATTTAAATAATAAAATTAAAAAGGAGAATAAAGATGAACGATAATACTAAGAAAAACGCCAATCATATCGCTTGGGATGAATATTTCATGGGAGTTGCCTTACTTTCCGCAAAAAGAAGTAAGGATCCAAATACACAAGTTGGTGCTTGTATTGTAAATCCTAAGAAAAGAATAGTAGGTATTGGTTATAATGGTTTCCCATATGGATGTGATGATGATGTATTTCCATGGGCTAATAAAGAACCTGGCTTTTTAGATAATAAATATCCATATGTAGTTCATGCTGAACCAAATGCGATTTTAAACGCTAATGGAAGTGTCGAAGATTGTACTTTATATGTTAGCTTATTCCCATGTAATGAATGTGCTAAATTAATTATCCAAGCTGGTATTAAGCATATCGTGTATATGGATGATAAATATAGTGGTACTGAATCTGATATTGCATCTAAGAAAATGTTGGATGCTGCAAAAATAGATTATCGTAAAATGTCTCCTATTTCAATTGAAATAAAGGACAAATAAGATGAAGAAATATATTAAAGATTTATTTGATGGATTTATTCATGGTACATTAAAGAAAAAGATTATAACAATCTTACTTGCTTTAATGGCGATATTTGTGCTTGTTGTATCAATTGTACCTGTACAAGTATCATCGACTTCCCCTGGTTCAATTAACCAAATCGCATCTGTTATTACATTTGAAAATGGTGAAGATGTCGTCCTTCCTAAAAGATCTTATACAGTATCAGTTTATTCCAAAACAAAAGCTTCTATCTTAGAATATTGGATTTCTAAATTAGATAAAAATACTGATGTTAAAATTGATAAGAGAGAAGATGAAATCTACACAATCAATGAAGAGAATAAAATTGATGTTATCGCAAAAGATCAATCAATCCAAGATTCATTGATTTTAGCCTATGATACAGCTAAAAATAATGGCTATGATGTCAATTTAAATTATACTTACAAAGGTGTTAGAGTAGCCTGTGTTCCAGTAAATGCACTTAAAACTGGACCAGAATCACTTCAAATTGGTGATATTGTTACTGAAATTAATGGTGAGGCAATAGATGATATTACTGAATTTAAATCAATTGTAAGCACAATTTATGAAAATCATAAAGCAAATACTGCTTCAAAAACTGCAAATGTGAAGGTTTTAAGAGATTCTAAGGAATTAGAACTAAGTACTTGTGATATTAGAAGCTTATCTATTTTAGGCCAATATACTTCACTTTATGAAAATAATGTTCCAGAATATATTTTTTATGAATATTTTGAATTAGATTTAGCTTCAGCAAAACCTAAATTTAGTATCAATAAAGCATATTCATCTGGACCAAGTGGTGGCCTAATGCAAACACTTTATGTTTATGATTGCATCACAAAAGGTTCTATTATTAATACTAAATATGTACTTGCAACAGG